>CAZGTK010000561.1:0-1872 GCA_964528415.1 uncultured Burkholderiales bacterium
CGAGAACTACCCGGAACTGAAGTCGGACCAGAACTTCCGCGACCTGCAGGCGCAACTCGAGGGCACGGAGAACCGCATCGCCGTGGCGCGCAACCGCTACATCGAAGCGGTGCAGACGTTCAATGCCACGATCCGGCGATTCCCGGTCAATCTCACCGCGATGGCGTTCGGTCACGAGGTGAAGCCCAATTTCACGGTCGAGAACGAGGCGGCGATCGCGAGCCCGCCGACCGTGGATTTCGGCACGGAGCCGGCGGCCCCGGCCGGGGCGCCCGCCGCCCAGCCCACCGGTTGAGGATCCGGGATGACGCGATCGCCGGCAGCCGGCCTCGCTGCGCTCATTGCGGCGCCGCTGTGGCTGGCGGCGCTGCTGGCGGCCGTCCCCGCGGCAGCGCAGCCGTCGCGGCCGGTTCCGCCGCTAGCGGCGCGCGTCACCGACCTGACGGGCACGCTGTCGCGGGCGGAACAGGCGGCGCTCGAAGCCGAGCTCGCCGCGTTCGAATCGCGCAAGGGCGCGCAGATCGCCGTGCTGATCGTGCCAAGCACGGAGCCCGAGGCGATCGAGCAGTACTCCATCCGCGTCGTCGATGCCTGGAAGCTCGGCCGCGCCGCAGCTGACGACGGCGCGCTGCTGCTGGTCGCGAAGGACGACCGCAACCTGCGCATCGAAGTGGGCCGCGGTCTCGAGGGTGCGCTCACCGATCTGGCCAGCAAGCGGATCATCGCCGACACCATCGCGCCCCATTTCCGGCAGGGCGATTTCGCCGGCGGCATCGCCGCGGGCGTCGCGCAGATGATCCGCGTCATCGACGGCGAACCGCTGCCGGCACCGGACCCTGGATGGGGCGGCGGGACGGACCGCCTTGCCAGGCTGCTGCCCATCCTCTTCGGCGTCGTCTTCGTCGGTTCGATGGTGTTACGCACGATCCTCGGCCGCGCGCTCGGCTCGCTCGCCACCGGCGGCGTCACCGGCGCCATCGTGTGGTGGGTGACCCAGATGCCGGCCCTCGCAATCGGCGTCGGCATGGTCGCGATCATTGCCTCGCTGTTGCTCGGGTTCGCGGGCCCGCGCCGCTGGTCGAGCCGTCCGGGCCGTGGCGGCTGGTCGACCGGCAGCTGGGGGCGTGGCAGCACCGGCAGTGGCGGCTTCCGCGGCGGCGGCGGCAGCTTTGGCGGCGGCGGCGCTTCGGGGCACTGGTAGCCCATGGATGCCGCGCGCGTGCTGCGCCACCTGTTTGCGACCCGCTGGGGCACGCGCCGGCGGTTCACGCCGGCCGTGCTGGCGCGCATCGAGCGGGCGCTGGCGCGGGTCGAATCCCGCCATGCCGGCGAGCTGCGCTTCGCGATCGAGTCGGCGTTCGACCTGCCGGACCTCTGGAACGGAGTCACGCCGCGGCAGCGCGCGCTGCAGGTGTTCGGTCATCTCGGGGTCTGGGACACCGAGGGCAACAACGGCGTGCTCATCTACGTGCTGATGGCCGACCGCGACGTCGAGATCGTCGCGGACCGCGCGATCGCCGCGCGCGTGCCGCAGCCGGAATGGGACGCGGTGTGCCGCGAGATGGAAGACCACTTCCGGGCCGGCCGCTTCGCCGAGGGCTCGGAAGCAGGCGTCGTGGGCATCGGGCGGCTGCTCGCCGGGCACTTTCCCGGCGGCGCCGGCGATCGCGACGAACAGCCGGATCGCGCCGTCCTGCTGTGACGGCGGGCCATCGCCGGCTCACGCCAGCGAGTGATAGACCTTCTGCACGTCGTCGTCCTGCTCGAGCCTGTCGATCAGCTCCAGCGCCTCGTTGGCCTGGGCCTCGGGGAGCTCGACCGGCGTCGTGCACACGTATTCCTGCTCGGCGGACAGCGGCACGATGCGCCGCT
>CAZGTK010000562.1:0-1872 GCA_964528415.1 uncultured Burkholderiales bacterium
GCTGTTCGTCGCGCTGCGCGGCGAACGTTTCGACGGGCACGCCTTCGTTGAGGTGGTCGGCGGCGCCGGCGCGGCCGCCGCGCTGGTGAACGCGGACTGGGCCGCGGCGCATCCGGACGTTGCCCTGCCGCTGGTGGTGGCCGCCGACGCGCGCAAGGCGCTCGGGCAGCTGGCGGCGGCCTGGCGCGCGCGGTTCGCGATCCCGCTCGTCGCGCTCACCGGGAGCAACGGCAAGACCACCGTCAAGGAGATGCTGGCGTCCATCCTGCGCGAGGCCACCGGCAATCCCGAGACGGTGCTGGCGACGCAGGGCAACCTCAACAACGACATCGGCGTGCCGCTGATGCTGCTCCGGCTGCGGGGCCACCACCGCTTCGCGGTGATCGAGATGGGCATGAACCACGCGGGCGAGATCGCCTACCTGACCGGCCTCGCGCGCCCGAGCGTGGCGCTGGTGACCAACGCCGGGCAGGCCCACATCGAGTTCCTCGGCTCGGTGGAGGCGATCGCCCGCGCCAAGGGCGAGATCTTTGACGGGCTGCGTGCGGACGGCGTCGCCGTGCTGAACGCGGACGACCCGCACGTCAGTCTGTGGCGCGAGCAGGTCGCGAATCACCGCGTCGTCGATTTCGGCCTCGATCATCCCGCAGCGGTATCGGCGACGGTGACCGCGCTCGTCGACGGCGCCGAGCTGGCGCTGCGGCTGCCGCAGGGGGAATGCCGGGCGCGGCTCTCGGTGCCGGGCACCCACAACGTGCGCAACGCGCTGGCGGCCGCGGCTGCGGCCGCCGCGTTGGGCATCGCTCCGGAGGCGATTGGTCGCGGCCTGACCCAGTTCCGCGGCGTCGCGGGTCGGCTCGCGGTGGTGCAAGGCATGAACGGCGCGGTCCTGATCGACGACACCTACAACGCCAATCCGCAGTCGATGCGCGCCGCACTGGCGGTGCTCGCCGGCAAGGCGGGGCGGCGAATCTTCGTGATGGGCGACATGGGCGAGCTCGGCGCCGACGCACCGGCAATGCACCGCGGCGTCGGCGAGGCGGCGCGGGATCTCGGCGTCGATGCCCTGTTCGCCTTGGGGGACCAGTCGCAAGCCGCCGCGGAAGCGTTCGGCGGAGCCGGGCGCTGGTACGGGCGCATCGAAGACCTTCTGGCGGACCTGGAGCGGGAGCTCGAGCCGGGCGTGACCGTACTCGTGAAGGGCTCGCGGTTCATGCGCATGGAGCGCGTGGTGCGCTCGCTGGCGGCAAGCGCGGCGCCGGCCGCGGCGGGAGGCTGAGCCGATGCTGGTCGAGCTGGCGCAATGGCTGTCGCAGGAAGTGCGGGCGTTCAACGTGTTCAGCTACATCACGCTGCGCACGGTGCTGGCGGCGCTCACGGCGCTGGCCATCTCGTTCATCGTCGGTCCCGCCATGATTCGCAAGCTCACCGCCTACAAGATCGGGCAGGCGGTGCGCAGCGACGGCCCGCAGACGCACCTGACCAAGGCCGGCACGCCCACCATGGGAGGCGCGCTGATCCTGGTGTCGATCGCGGTGACGACGCTGCTCTGGTCGGATCTCACCAATCGCTACGTCTGGGTGGTGCTGTTCACGACGCTGGGCTTCGGCCTCGTCGGCTGGGTCGACGACTATCGCAAGGTGGTTCACCGCAATCCGAAAGGGCTCTCGGCGCGGGCCAAGTTCTTCTGGCAGTCGGTGATCGCGCTGGTGGTGGCCGTGCATCTCGCGGGCAACGCCACGCTGCCGCAGGAGACGGAGCTGATCGTGCCGTTCTTCAAGCTGGTGGTGATTCCCCTCGGCGTCGTCGGGTTCGTCGTGCTCACCTATTTCGTCATCGTCGGCACCAGCAACGCCGTCAACCTCACCGACG
>CAZGTK010000563.1:0-1865 GCA_964528415.1 uncultured Burkholderiales bacterium
CCGGTGAACCGCCGGCGTTGGCGGCGAGCGCATTCGCCGCCGCCGTGGCGCCGGCCGAAGCGACCGCCGCCGCAGCGCCGGCCTGCGCCGCCTGCGCGGCCGCAGCCGCCTGCGCGTTCGCGTTGGCGACGATTCCCGCGACGTCGGAAAGCACCAGCTGGCTGACCGCCACAACCTGGTTGTTCACCGACACCTCGCGGGAAATCCCGATCGAGATCTCCAGCTGCCCGGCGGGCGTGCTGACGCTGAAGCCGCCGCGGATGCGGTCCAGCTCGTCGCGGTGCGCGAGGCGGCAGTCGCCCTCGCGCGTGCACCGGTAGTAGTCGTAGGGGCCGCTTCCCGGCCCCGCCAGCAGAGGCGCCGGCGCCAGCGCCAGCGCGAAGGTCAAGCCGGACAGGCTGCGCATCACGCTGCCTCCTAGAAGTCGTTCAGCCCCGGACGCACCAGCAGCATCGACGCGAGCCCGGTGCGGCTGATCGCCTGGCCGAGCGGCGCCGCCATGTAGCGCCAGTCGGCGACGGCGTTGAACGCGACGCCGTCGCGCCGGTTGGTGATCGCGAAGACGATCTGCGGGCTCCACATCGCCTCGAACTGCTCGCGCGGGATCACCCGCGCGCCCTTGGCGGGGTCACCCACCAGCACGTTGCCGTGGCGCAACCCCTTGACCACCACGAAATGGTTGTAGCCGTTGTCCCGGATCACGACGATGGCGGGCACGGCCGCCTGGCCGAGCCGGTCGAGCGTCGTCTGAAAGCCGTCGGCCTGATAGCCCAGCGATTCGAGATAGACCTTGATGTCGAGCAGGGAGAAGCCCTCGGCCCGGATCTTCGCCTGGTTGCCGCGGCGGTACATCGCCTCGAGCGCGTCGCGCTCCGTGACCGGGTGGTCGTAATGATAGGTGAGCAGCGTCGCGACGGCCGCCGACCCGCAGCTCCAGTCCTGCTCCTGGCGCACGGTCGTCGAGAAGCGCACCTCCTTGAGGCTGCGCACCGGCACCGAGTAGCTGCCGCTGCCGCCGCCCGCGTAGCCGACGAGCTTGATGTCGCCCGCGCGGGCGTGGCCCGGCCAAGCCAGCGCGGCCGCGGCGAGCGCGAGCAGACCCAGAACCGTCCTCATGTCACTTCACGCTCAGATTGAGGATGAAGGCGTTCTGGATGCTGACGTTGTTGCCCGAGTTCTGCACCGCCACCGGCAGGCCGCTCGCGTTGCCGAACGCGCCGCCGGAAATCGAGTTGAATCCGTTGATCGTGTTGATGGCGACGTTGTCGTCGACGCTGGCCTTCACGTCCATGAGGTTCAGCTGGACCTTGGCTTCGCCGGCGCGCTGGCCGTCGAGAAAGCCGGCCGCCACCGGCGGACCGAGCGGAAAGTCGCTGATGACGCCGCCGTCGTCGCGCGCGCCGTCACGCTCGCCGATCGCCGTCGCGGCGGCTGCGGCGCCGAGACTCCCGCCGCCTCCGGCCCAGGCCGGCGCCGCCAGCAAGACCGCCATCGCACCCAGTATTCGCCTGCTTGCGCGGACCATGACGCGTCTCCCAGAAAAAAACGGCCCCGCGGGGAACGCTCGTCCCCCGCGGGTCATCGTGCTGCGCTAGCGCACGGTCAGGTTGGCCTGAACGTTGACGCTTTGCTGGATGATGCTGTTGTGCCCGGTGTTCATGCCGGCCACGCTGATGCCCGCCGCCTGGTTCATGGCGTTGGACATGCTGTTGTAGGCGTTGAACGCGCCGGCATCGACGGTGGCGTTGCCGCCGTTGCCGCCCTGGCCGCCCTGGCCGCCCTGGCCGACGCCGCCGGTCCCGCCGGTGCCGCTCGCCGTGCCGTCGCCGCCCTCGGCCGCGTCGGCAGCGCTGCTCGAGGCCGCC
>CAZGTK010000564.1:0-1863 GCA_964528415.1 uncultured Burkholderiales bacterium
AGCTGGCCGCCGATCAGGCGCAGCAGCGTGGTCTTGCCCGAGCCCGACCCGCCCATGATCGCCACCACCTTGCCGCGCGGAAGGTCGAGCGACAGGCCGCGGAAAATCGGGCTCTGCCGGTAGCTGAAGGCGAGATCGCGGATTTCGACCAGATGCTCGGAAGGCACGGAAAATCGCAGAAAAATCGGGATTCTAGCGGGTCATCCGGGGGCGGACAAACCGCGCCGCGGCGTCAGAGCTGGAGCAGTTCCAGCAGCGTGACCACCTGGTTGAGGAAGGCGGCATCGGGACGGCGGCCGATGAGGTAGACCTCGGGCTCGCGCGCGGCGAGCTCGCGCACGCGGCTGCCCAGCGCCTTGAGGTCCTCGCCGGGCTCGATCCAGAGCAGGGTCGCGCCGCGGTCGGTCGAGCCCGGGCACGGGTACCACATGCCGAGCTTGGCCTCGAGCGCCGCCACCCGCTGCCGGTCGGCGTCGGTGGCCGGCCGCTCGCCGAGGTCGAGCACGAAGCGGAAGCGGTCCAGCGTCTCCTCCGACCAGCGTCGCATCTCCTCGGGGCTCGCCTGCTCCCAGCGCGCGCGCGGCAGCAGCACCGTGTCGAACCACTGGTTGTAGTAGGCAAGCCGCCAGTCCGGCGGCAGGTCGTCGGGATAGAAGCTTCCGCGCCAGTGCTCGTGCTCCCAGCCGACGGCGCCGACGTGGACCCGGTACGTTGGACTCCTGGACATAGGCTGGCATTATAGCCGGGCCCGACCCCCTCTCCCCGGCGCATGCACTTCGACCTGTTCTACGAGCTGGCCGTTCCGCCCCACCTGGACCGCTCGGAAGCCGAGACCTACCGCGACGCGCTGGCCGAGCTGGAGCTCGCGGACCGCCTCGGCTTCCGCGGCGTCTGGCTCGTCGAGCACCACTTCATGCGCGGCTATTCCCATTCGTCCAAGCCGGAGATGTTCCTGGCCGCCGCCGCGCAGCGCACCCGCCGCCTGCGGCTCGGGCTCGGCATCGTGCCACTGCCCTATCACCATCCGGTGCACGTGGCCGAGCGCATCGCGACGCTGGATATTCTCTCCGAGGGGCGGCTCGAGGCCGGCGTCGGCCGCGGGTTCTCGCCGGAGGAGTTCGCGGTGTTCGGCGCCTCGATGGCGGACAGCCGCGAGCTGGTCACCGAAGCGCTGCAGGTCCTGCGCGCGAGCTTCGGCCCGGATCCGCTCACGCATCACGGCGCGCGCTGGCGTTTCGACGGCCTCGACGTGCTGCCGAAGCCGGTGCAGAAGCCCGGCCCGCCGCTGTGGACGGCGGCCGTCAGCCCGGAGTCGTTCGACTGGGCCGCGCGCGAGGGCATCGGCGCGCTGGCGGGACCGTTCAAGCCGTGGTTCATGGTCCGCCACGACGTCGAGCGCTACCTCGGGCAATGGCGCGGGCCCGGACCGGCCCGCGCCGGCATGACGGTCGGCATCCTCTGCCTCGAGGACGGCCGGCGCGCCAAGCGGCTGGCGCACGACGCCTTCCTCTGGTTCTACCGCGAGCTCTACCGCACGACGCTGCCGGTGCTGGAGAAGCTCTACCCGGGCTACGAGCGCTTCCGCGAGCTCGGGCGCTTCCGTACGCTCGTCAAATTGGGGATCAACGTCGCGCTGCTGGAGACCTTCGGCATGGTGATCGCCGGCGATCCCGACGAATGCGAGCGGAAGCTCCGCGCCTATCGGGACGCCGGCGTGACGCACATGCTGCTCGCCGTGGGCGCCGGTGCCGTGCCGACGGAGCTCGTGCGCGAATCGCTGGCCTGCCTGTCGACCCACGTGCTGCCGCGCTTCGCCGCGCCGGCGGCGCGCGCCGCCTCGGCGTGAAGGTCGTCGTCACCGGC
>CAZGTK010000565.1:0-1859 GCA_964528415.1 uncultured Burkholderiales bacterium
CGCCGCATCGGCCGCCGGCGCGGCCGGAGGCGTCGGTTCGGGCGCGGGCGCCGCCGCGGGCGGAACCGCCACGGGCGCGGGCGCCGACAGCGGCGCGTCCGTCACGCTGCGATCGCGATACGCCTCGAACAGCACCAGCGGGATGACCACCAGCAGCAGCACCAGCAGCAGCAGGTAGCGCCGCCACGTATCAGGCTTGCCGGTGGAGAACGGAATGTTCTCGGTCTGCGGCAGGATCTCGGTCGCGCGCGACTCCGGCAGCGCGTGCTCGAGCGCCGCCAGCAGCGGCGCCGGATCCATCTGCAGCAGGCGCGCGTAGTTGCGCACGAAGCCGCGGATGAAGGTCTTGCCGGGCAGGCGCTCGTAGTCTTCAGCCTCGAGCGCCTCGATCTGGCGCGGCGACAGGCGCAGACGGGAGGCGACGTCGCCCACCGAAAGGCCATAGGCCTCCCGGGTCTCGGCCAGCAGCCGCCCGACCTCGTCGGGCGCCGGATGCTGGTGCGTGCTGTCGGCTCGGTCCATGCGTCAGAACTGGCCGGATTCGACCAGTTTGGCTTCCTTCGATTGCGGGAAGCGGTTGCGCAGCTGCGAGCGGTAGCTCGCCTCCGCGTCCCGGTCGCCGCGCTGACGCTCGATGCGCACCCCGAGCAGCAGCGTATCCGCGTCGGGCTGTCCCAGCTGCATGAAGCGCGTCAGGTAATTGTGCGCGTCGTCGGCGCGACCCTGCTCCTGGCTGAGCCTCGCCATGCCCACCAGCGCCTGCGTGTTGTTGGGCTGGATGCGCAGCGCCCGCGAGAAGAATTCCTCCGCCCGCTTGTTGTCCCCCTTCTGCCGCGCGCAGATGCCGGCGTTCACGTAGGACAGGTCGGGCGTCTGGTACAGCGGATTCTTCAGCGCCTGCAGGAAGTGCTGGATCGCCTCCTCCTCGCGCTTGTTCCGGCAGAGGAACAGCCCGTAATTATTGTGGGCCTCCGAGTCCTGCGGGTTGATCTCCAGCGCGCGCTTGAAGCTCTCCTCCGCCAGCGCCTTCTCGTTAAGTTCCGCGTACACCAGCCCGCGCACGTTGTAGGCGGGACCGTAGCGGGGCTCGGCCTTGAGCGCAATGTTGAGCTCCTGCAACGCGACGCCGAGCTGCCCGCGCGTGTAGTAGCCGGCGCCGAGCTCGGTGTGGATCTTGGCGCTGAGCGCGGCGTTGCTTTGGGCCGGCTCGGGCACGGAGGGTCCCTCGGGCGACGGCGTCGACGCGCATCCGGACAGCAGGGCGCCGAGCGCAAGAACCTTGATGATGGTCCGCATGGTCAGTGGGCAGCCCCGATCCGCGGCCGCAGGGTGCGACGGGTGCGATCGGCGACCTGCCCGGCCAGCTGGCCGCACGCCGCGTCGATCTGGTCGCCGCGCGTCTTGCGCACGGTTACCACCTGTCCCTCGGACGCCAGGATGTCACGAAAGACGGCGATGCTCTCCGCCGGCGAGCTCCGGTATCCGGACCCGGCGAACGGATTGAACGGAATCAGGTTGAACTTGCACGGCACGTCGCGGGTGAGCTCCAGCAGCTGCTCGGCGTGCTCTGGCCGGTCGTTCACGCCGTCGAGCATCACGTACTCGAAGGTGATGAAGTCCCGCGGTGCCGCGTCGCGCTGCCACTTGCGCGCGCCCGGCGTCCCCGCGAACGGCGTTTCGTCGTCGGCCGGCACGCCGTCGACGTAGCGCCCGCCGGCGGCCAGCAGCTCGGCGAGCGGGTACTTGCGGTTGATCGGCACCAGCCGGTCGCGCAGCGCGTCGTTCGGCGCGTGCAGGCTCACCGCCAGCGCGACCGGGCACGCATCGCGCAGCCGGTCGATCGCCGGCACGATGCCGGA
>CAZGTK010000566.1:0-1857 GCA_964528415.1 uncultured Burkholderiales bacterium
GGCCCTTCGAGGCGAGCACTTCCTTGATCTCGTTGAGCGACTTGCGGCCGAGGTTCGGCGTCTTGAGCAGCTCGTTCTCGGTGCGCTGGATGAGGTCGCCGATGTAGTAGATGTTTTCGGCCTTCAGGCAGTTGGCGGAGCGTACCGTGAGTTCGAGGTCGTCGACGGGCCGCAGCAGAATCGGGTCCACCTGCGGCGACTTCGGCTGCTCGATCGTCTGCGGCGTGCCCTTCAGGTCCGCGAACAGAGACAGCTGGTCGACCAGAATGCGCGCGGCGTAGCGGATCGCCTCTTCCGGCTCGATCACGCCGTTCGTCTCGATGTCCATGATGAGCTTGTCGAGGTCGGTGCGCTGCTCGACGCGGGCACTCTCCACGGAGTAGGCAACCCGGCGCACCGGGCTGAACGAGGCGTCGAGCAGAATGCTGCCGATGCCGCGCGAGCTGCCGTCGGCGGGCCGACGCGCCGTGGCCGGCACGTAGCCGCGGCCCTGCTCCACCTTGATCTGAATTTCCAGCTTGCCGCCGGCGGTCAGGTGCGCGATGACGTGCTCGGGGTTGACCACCTCGACGTCGTGCGTGCCTTCGATGTCGCCGGCCGTGACGACGCCCTCGCCCTGCTTTTTGAGATTGAGCGTGACCTCGGCACGGTTGTGCAGCTTGAGGACGAGGCCCTTGAGGTTCAGCAGAATGTCGACGACATCCTCCTGCACGCCCTCCAGCGTCGAGTATTCGTGCAGCACGCCCGCGATGTGCACCTCAGTCGGGGCAAAGCCCGGCATCGACGACAGCAGAACCCGCCGCAGCGCATTGCCCAGCGTGTGCCCGTAGCCGCGCTCGAAAGGCTCCATGGTGATGCGCGCGTGGGTCGGCGAGACGTGCTGCACGTCGACGATCCTCGGCTTGAGGAAAGCACTGGCTTGCATACTTGCGTACCTCTTGGACGTTTGACCGGCGCGACCACCGCAGTCGGCGGCGGCGCCTGATTATTTCGAGTAAAGCTCGACGACCAGGTTCTCGTTGATCGTTTGCGGCAGCTCGGCCCGTTGCGGCAGGGCCTTGAAGGTGCCTTTCAGGCCCTTGGCGTCGACCTCGATCCACTCCGGGAAACCGCGCCCCTCGGCGGCCTCGGCGGCGGCCTTGACGCGCAGGTGGGCTTTGGCCGGCTCCGCGACCTCAACGACGTCGCCCGGCCGCAGCTGGTACGACGGGATGTTCACGCGCCGGCCGTTCACCAGAATGCCGTTGTGGCGCACCACCTGCCGCGCCTCCGCGCGCGAGGCGCCGAAGCCCATGCGAAACACCACCGAGTCGAGCCGGCTTTCAAGCAGCTGCAGCAGGTTCTCGCCGGTAATCCCCTTGCGGCGGTCGGCCTCGACGTACAGCGAATGGAACTGCTTTTCCATCAGGCTGTAGGTGCGCTTCAGTTTCTGCTTCTCACGCAGCTGGACCGCGTAATCGGACAGGCGGCCGCCTTTTTGACCATGCTGGCCCGGGGGATAGCTGCGCCGCTCGACCGGGCACTTGTCGGTGAAGCACTTCTCGCCTTTGAGGAAGAGCTTCTCGCCCTCCCGTCGGCACAGCCGGCACTTGGCGTCCAGATATCTAGCCACGCTGAATCTCCTCGATCAGATGCGACGCCGCTTCGGCGGCCGCACGCCGTTGTGCGGGATCGGCGTCACGTCCGAGATGCTGGTGATCTTGAAACCGACGGCGTGCAGCGCGCGCACCGCCGACTCCCGCCCCGGGCCGGGGCCCTTGATCCGAACTTCCAGGTTCTTGACCCCGCACTCCTGGGCAGCCCGGCCGGCCCGCTCCGCGGCCACCTGAGCGGCAAACGGCGTGCTCTTGCGCGAAC
>CAZGTK010000567.1:0-1851 GCA_964528415.1 uncultured Burkholderiales bacterium
GGCCACCTGCAGCAGGAGAAGGCCGCGCTCGCCGCGCTGAATGCGGAGCTCGAAGCGCGCGTGACCGAGCGTACCGCGAAGATCGAGCGCATGGCCGGCGAAGCGCGCCACGCGGCGGTCACGCGCGAGCGCCTGCGGCTCGCGCGCGACCTGCACGACACGCTGGCGCACTCGCTGATGGCGCTGCTGACGCAGATCCGCGTGGTTCGCAAGCTGCGGGGCCGCCTGTCCGCCGACGAGTTCGACGCCGAACTGGCCCGCGCCGAGCAGGCGGCCGCGAGCGGCCTCGCTGAGGCGCGCGCGGCGATCGGCCAGATGCGCCACAACAGCGTGCGCGACGCGGGCCTCGGCCCCGCCATCGACGACGTGCTGCGGCGCTTCGGCGAGCGCAGCGGCGTCGCGACGAGCCTGCGCGCCGAGGCGGCGGCCGCTTCGATGGCCGACGAGACCGCCGAGACCGTGTTCCGCATCGTCGAGGAGGCCTTGCACAACGTCGAACGTCATGCGCGTGCAGGCAGCGTCGTCGTCACGCTGGCGAAGCAGCCTCCCGGCGAGCGCGTCGTCGTTACCGTGGCCGACGACGGCGTGGGCTTCGACCCCGCGAGTGCCCAGCCCGGCCACTACGGGCTGATCGGCATTCGCGAGCAGGCGGCGCTCATCGGCGCGCGCGTGGCGTGGGACAGCGCGCCGGGCCGGGGCACGACGATGCGCCTCGAGCTTCCCGCGTGACGTCGCCCGGGCCCCGGTCCTCGTCGTCGGCGGCGACGCGTTGAACTCGCCGCGCTCGCGCAGGCTGCGCCGCGCGCTGCACCCCGTGCGGCGCGCGTTGCTCAGGCTGGATGCGCCTTGGCGCCACCTCGTCGTCGCCGCGATCACCGGCGCACTCGGCGCACTTGCCGTTCACGCCTTCAGGCTGCTGCTGTTTGGCATGGAGTCGGTCATCGTCGGCGCGCACGAAGGCCACCTCGTCGCAGCGGCGCGCCGGCTCGCGCCGGAGGTGCGCGTCCTGGCGCCGGCCCTGGGCGCGTTCGCGGCGGGCCTGATGCTCTGGCTGAGCGAGCGCGGGCGCGCGCCGGAGCCGGCTCGGCACCGCGGCGACTACATCGAGGCCGTGGCGATCGGCAATGGCCGGCTCGACGTTCGCGCCGGACTCCTGAAGGTGGCGGCGTCGCTGCTGGTGGTGAGTACGGGCGGTGCCGTCGGACGGGAGGGGGCGATGGTGCTGCTGGCTGCGATGCTGGGCTCGACGCTCGGGCGCGGGCTCGGACGAAGCGTGGACCTGCGGCTCGTCGTCAGCTGCGGCGCGGCGGCGGGGCTGGCAGCGGCCTACCAGGCACCGCTGGCCGGCGCGGTATTCGTCGCGGAGATCCTGCTGGGATCGCTCGCGCTCGCGCAACTCGGGCCGGTGGTGGTCGCCGCCGTCATGGCGTACGGCCTGACCGTGGCGCTGGGAGAGCGCTCGGTGTTGTTCGCAGTGCCGGCGGTCCCTATGCCGCAGGTCGCACAGGTCGCCGCCATGATGGGGCTGGGCCTGCTCGGCGGCGTCGCTGGCGCCACGCTGCTGTCCTGGCTACGTGCGGCGCGCGCGCTATACGTGCGCTCACGCCTGCCGCTGCCGCTGGCGTTCGCGGTGGGCGGGCTGGTCGTGGGCCTGCTCTCGCTGTGGCGACCCGAGGTCTGGGGCAACGGCTACAGCAGCATCGAGTCGCAGCTCACTGCCCCGGCGTCCTGGGCGGTGTTGGCGATCGTGCTCGGGCTCAAGCTGATGGCGATCGCCGCCACCACCGGCTCGGGCGCGCCCGGCGGCGTCTTCACGCCGACGCTTTTCGTCGGCGCCGCCGCCGGCTCGCT
>CAZGTK010000568.1:0-1851 GCA_964528415.1 uncultured Burkholderiales bacterium
CATCATGCGAATCGCCGCCGGCGGCGGACCGACGAACACGACCCCCGCGTCGAGGCAGCTCTGGGCGAACGCCGCGTTCTCCGCGAGGAAGCCGTAGCCCGGGTGGACCGCGTCCGCGCCGCTGCGCCGCGCCGCGTCGAGTATCGCCTCGGCGCGCAGGTAGCTCTCGCGCGCGGGCGGCGGGCCGATCCGGTAGGCCTCGTCAGCGGCCTCGACGTGCATGGCGTCGCGGTCGGCGTCGGAATAGACCGCCACGGTGCGCAGCCCGAGGTGGCGCGCCGTGCGGAACACGCGCACCGCGATCTCTCCGCGGTTGGCGACGAGCAGCTTGCCGAACATCACGCGCCCCGCAGCAGGCGCTCGAGCAGGAGCGGCACGATCACCGCGCCGGCGGCTCCCAGCACGGCAAGCAGCACCGCCAAGGTCCTGAGCGCGGCGCCGCGCGCCCGGGCCGCGCGCCCGGTGACGATCGGCGTGTCGACGATCACGCGCGTGCCGGGCGGCGGAAACTGTCCGCTCGCGAGGATGCGCTGGCCGTGGCGCCAGGTGAAGTAGCCGAACGGGATCATCGGCACGAACGCCGCCAGCGCGAGCCACTGCAGGATGCGCAACGCTTCCGCGGGCGGCTGCCGCTTGAGGTAGTCGGTGGCGGCGGGCAGGCCCCAGGCGATGGTGACGACGCCGATCACCAGCACCGCGGCCAGCGCCAGAAGCGCTCCCCGCCGCGCCTGCGGGTCGGCGCGCAGCATCGCGTCGCCTAGCGGGTCCATCGCGGCTTGCGCTTCTCGAGGAACGCCGCGATGCCCTCGCGCCCCTCGTCGCTCGCGCGCGCGCGGGCAATGCGGCGCGCCGTCTCCGTCAGCAGCGCCTGGCCGTTGCCCGTGGCGGCGACGTGGGCGACGAGCTCCTTGGCGTCGGCGATGGCGGCGGGGCCGCCCAGCAGCAGGTTCTCGATCACCGCGTCGACCGCCGTGCCGAGGGCGTCGTCTTCGACCACGTCGTGCACGAGGCCGATGCGGCGCGCCTCGTCGGCGCCGAAGCGCTCGCCGGTGAGGACGTAGCGGCGCGCCGCGCGCGCGCCGACCGCGGCGACCAGGTAGGGGCTGATGGTGGCGGGGATCAGGCCGAGGCGCACTTCGGAGAGCGCGAACACGGCGCTCGTCGCCGCGACGGCGATGTCGCAGCAGGCCACCAGGCCGACGCCGCCGCCGAGCGCCGCCCCCTGCACGCGCGCCACCGTCGGCCTCGGCAGGCGGTCGAGGCGGCGCAGCAGCCGGGCGAGGCGCTGCGCATCCGCGATGTTCTGCTGCTCGTCGTAACCAGCCATCCGGCGCATCCAGTGGAGGTCGGCGCCGGCCGAGAAGCTCCTGCCGGCCGCCGCCAGCACCACGACGCGCACGCCGGTGTCGCCGGCGACCTGCTCGAGCAGGCGGTCGAGCGCCACGATCAGCGCGTCGTCGAACGCGTTGTGGACGTCCGGCCGGTTCAGCGTCAGGGTCGCGACGCCGCGCGCGTCCAGGGTCAGCGTGACGGGAGCCTCGGCCATCGCGCTACATCCGGAACACGCCGAAGCGCGTCGGCTCGATGGGCGCGTTGAGCGCGGCGGAGATGCCGAGCCCGAGCAGCGTGCGCGTGTCGGCGGGATCGATGATGCCGTCGTCCCAGAGCCGGGCCGTCGCATAGTAGGGGTGGCCCTGGATTTCGTACTGTTCGCGGATCGGGCGCCGGAAGGCTTCCTCCTCGTCGGCGGACCAGGCCTTGCCGTCGCGCTCGAGCGCATCGCGCTTGACCCGCGCCAGCACCGAGGCGGCCTGCTCGCCCCCCATCACCGAGATGCGCGCGTTCGGCCAG
>CAZGTK010000569.1:0-232 GCA_964528415.1 uncultured Burkholderiales bacterium
GGGCGCCTGGCAGTGAGTTCGACCAAGTCGATGACCGGCCACCTGCTCGGTGGCGCCGGCGGGGTCGAGGCCGTGTTCACCGCCCTGGCGGTGCACCATCAGGTCGCGCCGCCCACGATCAACCTGGTGGACGTCGACCCCGAGTGCGATCTCGACTACGTGCCCAACGCGGCGCGGCAGATGAAGATCGAAATCGCACTGTCGAACTCCTTCGGCTTCGGCGGCACCAACG
>CAZGTK010000569.1:242-1488 GCA_964528415.1 uncultured Burkholderiales bacterium
CGCCTGAGCGCGGTGATGGCCGCTGAGCGCCCTCGGCGGCTCGCTGTCCTGCCTCGCCGGGACGCGTGAAAAGGTGCGATTTCTCATTGACGGCTTCGACACGCAAGTGCTGCCGGCGACGGACCGGGGCCTTGCCTATGGCGACGGCGTGTTCCGCACCTTTCGCCTGCGCTACGGGCGGGCGATGCACTGGGAGCTCCATTACGAGCGCCTCGCCGCGGATTGCGCGCACCTCGGCCTGACGCCGCCCGCGGCCGAACTGCTTGCCGCCGAGCTGCTGCAACTGGGCTCGCGCGAGGCGGATGCGGTCGGCAAGATCATCGTCACGCGCGGTTCGGGAGCGCGCGGTTACGACCCGGCCGGCGCCCGCGCGAGCACGCGGCTTGTTGGTATCGGATCCTTGCCCCGTTGGCCCGACGAGCGCCGACAGGGGGTTCGCGTCCGCGTCTGCCGCTTCCGGCTTGGCGCGCAGCCGCGGCTCGCAGGGATCAAACACCTGAATCGACTGGAGAACGTGCTCGCCCGCGCGGAGTGGACCGAGCCCGAGATCGCCGAGGGACTCCTGCTGGACGACGCAGGCCGCGTGATCGAGGGCACCATGAGCAATCTTTTCATCGTGCGGCGTGGCGTCGTCCTGACGCCGGACCTGTCCCGGTGCGGAGTTGCCGGCGTCCAGCGCTCACGCATTCTCGCGGCGGCGCCGGCGCTCGGCATGCAGGCGAGGGTGGCGGACCTGACCCTCGACGACGTGCTCGCCTGCGACGAGCTCTTTCTGGTGAACAGCGTGATCGGATTGTGGCCGGTGCGGGCGCTTGAGCGCCGCGAGTGGCCCGCAGGTCCGGTCACCCGGCGCATCGGCGAGGAACTCTTTCATGAGATGGATTAGGCGCGCGCTCGCGGTCACGGCCGTCCTCCTCGCGCTGGCGGCGGCGCTGGCCGCGGTTGCTGCCTGGCGTCTGCACACGCCGGTCGCCCTGCCCGGGGCGGCGCCGGTCGAGTTCGAGATCGCGCCGGGCAGCAGCCTGAAGCGCACGGCCGCCGAACTGGACCGGGCGGGCCTCCTTCCCGAGCCCGCGCTGTTCGTGCTCGCAGCGCGGGTCCTCGGCCGAGCGGGATCGATCAAGGCGGGGCACTATCAGATCGCGCGCCCCCATTCCCCGCTGGAGTTGCTCGAAAAATTCACCCGCGGCGACGTCACTCTGGCCCAGATCACGATCATCGAAGGGTGGACCTTCCGGCAACTGCG
>CAZGTK010000569.1:1498-1845 GCA_964528415.1 uncultured Burkholderiales bacterium
GACCTGGTGCCCCTCCCCGGCGATTACCGCGCCGACCTGCGGCACGAGACCAGCGCCATGAGCGACGCGGAAGTATTGGCGGCGCTCGGCGAGACGGGGGGCGCGCCGGAGGGTCTGTTTTTCCCCGACACGTATTTTTTCTCCAAGAATTCGCCGGACCTCGACGTGCTGCGGCGCGCCCACCAGACCATGCAACAGCATCTCGAGCAGGCCTGGCAGGGGCGTCGGGACGGGCTTCCGCTTAACTCGCCGTACGAGGCGCTGATTCTCGCCTCCATCATCGAGAAGGAGACCGGGCGCGAGGAGGACCGGGCCATGATCGGCGGGGTCTTCGCCAACCGTCTGCG
>CAZGTK010000570.1:0-1845 GCA_964528415.1 uncultured Burkholderiales bacterium
TCAACCGCCAGCAGATCTACACCATCAACGACCTGCTGGTGGCCGGCTCGCGGCTCAAGTCGAGCGCCGAGCTGGCGGCGCTGGTGGGCGTCGATCGCACCCGGCTCGCCGAGTGGATCGGCCACGCCGAGCTGCTGTCGGTGCGCGCGATCGATCCGCGTGCGGCCGACGTGCTGTGGGCGGTAGGGATCCGCGACCTGGCGACGCTCGCCGGCGCGTCCGCCGAGGAAGTGGCCGCGAAGTACAACGACGAGGTCGCCCGCCGCGCGCAGAAGAACCTGGCGCCGATCGACGCCGCACAGGCCCGTGCCTGGATCGAGGCCGCGATCAAGTACAACGGGCGGCCGCGCGAAGGGACTTGAGCGCCCGAGGACGGCGGCCGCTTGGCCGGCCCGGTGGTGCCAGGCGGCGGTCCGTCGGCGTGCGCGTGCGTCGGCGTGCGGCTATGGAGGAGGGGAAGGGAACCGCAGGGTTCAGAACGCCGATCCCGGCTGGCGCAGGAATTCGGCCTCGGCGGCGCGGGTCTCGCGCCCGAGCGCGGCGTTGCGATGCGGGAAGCGGCCGAAGCGCTCGATGATCTCGAGGTGGCGGCGGGCGTAGTCGAGGTAGCCGGCAAACGCCGGAGCCTGCTCGGAGGCCACCTCGCCGGCGAGCGCGTCGAACAGGCGCACCGCCGCGCGCTGGTCGGCGAGTTCTTCGGAATGCTCCAGCGGCAGGTACAGGAACACGCGCTCGATCGGCCGCGCGTCGCGGTCGAGGCCGCGCGCCACCGCCTCCTTCGCCCAGCGCAGCGCGAGCACGTCGAAGGCGAAGGCCGCGGCCTGCCCGCGCCAGATGTTGCGCGGGAACTGGTCGGTGAGCAGGATCAGGGCGAGGCGTCCGCGTGGGCTGCCCAGCCAGTCGTCGAGTTCCCCCACCGCGGCGCGTCCGACCAGCGGCGCAAAGCGCTGACGGATCTCTGCGTCGACCGCGGGCTGCTTCTTCCACCACAGCGCCGACTGGCGGGCAATGATGGCGGCCTCGTCGTCCTCGTCGGCCGTGGCGCCGAACCAGAAGGCGTGGATCGTGGCGGGCGTGTCCATGCGGGGCTCCCTGGGATCGGCTCGTGACCGAAGCATAGCCCAGCCGGCGCGCACGGTGCGCCGTGTGGCGTTCCGGCCGATCGCAGCGCACGAGCCCCGACAACAGGCCCGCCGCTCGCGCCCCGCCTGCCGCCGACCCGAACCGCGGCGGCCACCTGTGCGAGCAGCGGCCGGGCCGTGGGAGCGGCGGCCAGTTGTGGGAGCAGCGGCCGGGTGTAGGAGCGGCGCAAGCCGCGAGCTGTTCAAAATGCTGGAGTCCAGCCCACGAATCCACGAACACCCGCTCATGCGCCCACCCCGATCAGGCGCCGCCGACGCGCGCAAATGCGGCAATAATCGGGCATGTCCCGCGCCTCCATGTCTGCGTCCCCTGCCGCGACGCCCCCAGCCGCCCCGCTTTCCGCGCTGCGCGGCCTGCTGCCCTTCCTGCGCCCTTACCGCGCGCGGGTGGCGCTCGCCTTCGTGCTGCTGTGCCTCGGCTCGGCGGCGATCCTGGTGGTGCCGCTGGCGTTTCGCGACCTGATCGACGCCGGCTTCGGCAGCGTGCCTGCGGGTGGTGAAGCCGGCGCAGGCGTTGCCGACGGCGGCGGGCTGTTCGGCGCGCAGGGGCTGGACGGGCGCTTCGTGGCGCTGTTCGGGCTGGCGGTGTTCTGGGCGGCGGCGGTGGCGGCGCGCTACTACGTGGTGTCGTGGATCGGCGAGCGCGTGACCGCCGACCTGCGCAGCGCGGTGTATGCGCGCGTGCTGCGCCAGTCGCCGCAGT
>CAZGTK010000571.1:0-1831 GCA_964528415.1 uncultured Burkholderiales bacterium
CGCCTGGGTCACCCCGTCCTGGGTTACCCGGGGGTCGGCCCGGATCACCAGCGGCTCGTCGCGCAGCAGCGCGGAGCCGGCGTAGGCGTTGCAGACCTTCTTCGCCGGGCAGCCCATGTTGATGTCGATGATCTGCGCGCCGCGGTCCACGTTGTACCGCGCGGCGTCCGCGAGCATGCCCGGGTCCGCGCCGACGATCTGCACCGATACCGGCGCGGCCTCGCCGGCGTGGTCCGCGCGGCGCTGCGACTTGCCGGTCAGCCGCAGACCCGGATCGGCGGAGATCATTTCCGAGACCGCCAGGGCCGCGCCGAAGCGCCGGCAAAGCTGACGAAAGGGACGATCGGTGACGCCCGCCATCGGTGCGACGATGACATTGCCGTCGAGTGAATGCGGGCCGATCTGCACGGACGTCAGCGGTTGCGGGAATTTTGGGGAAAGGGTCGGATTGTAACCGGATCGGTTGGCCAGCGGAAGATTTCAAAACGCGTGTTAAGGGTGCCGTCGCGCGCGCGCGGCGAAGGCGGCGCGCGGGCTGCCGCACGACGATCGGTCCACGCCAAGTTCGCCGAAATTCGGCGAACCTCGCGAGGCGAAACGCGCGGCAGCGACGAACGGCCATCGGTAACGCAACGGGCGACGCGGCGACTGCAAGATTGACGCCCGCGCCGGCGCGGGCGGTCAGGCGCGGGTGCCGAAGATCATGCGCCGCGCCAGGAAGCGCCGCGCCGGCGGGACGCAGCCCAGCGCCGCGAGACCGAAGTCGCGCAGCACGCGCAGCGGCAGGAGGTCGTTGGAGAAAACGCGCACCAGCGAGTCGGTCGCCGCGATGCCGGCGCCGACGTCGACGCGGCGCGACGCGCGATAGCCGGCAAGCCAGGAAGCGCCGCCCCATTCGGCGGGCGACGTTCGCACGGCGAGCTCCGCGATAGCCGCGGCGTCGCGCAGCCCGAGATTGAGGCCTTGTCCCGCCACCGGGTGCAGCGCGTGCGCCGCGTTGCCGATCAGGACGCAGCGCTCGCCGACGGGGTCACGTGCCCAGCGCAGCGACAACGGGTAGGCGGCCCGCCCCCGCACCGCCGTGAAGCGGCCGGCGCGCTCGCCGAAGCGCCGCTGCAGCGCCGCGAGAAACGCGGTCTCCGGCAGCTCGCGCAGCGCGTCCGCCTGCTCCGGCGGCGCGGTCCACACCAGTCCCCACTGGTTTGCGCAGGGCAGCAACGCCACCGGGCCGTCCGGCGTGAAGCGCTCGTACGCGACGCCGCGCGACGGCGCCTCGGTGTCCACGCGCGCCACCAGCGCCGACTGGCGATAGCGCCGCTCCGCGGTCTCGAAACCGAGAGGCGCGAGGTGCGCGCCGCCGTCCGCCAGCACGGCGAGGCGGGCGCGGATCGGCGCGGGCCCGTCGACCGTGACGTGGTCGGTCGCGGGCGCGATGCCGTCCACCACGCAGCCGTGGCTGACCGAAACGGCGGACTGCCGCAGGCGCTCCCGCAGCGCCGCGATCACGTCGCCGAACTCGACCACGTAGCCGAGCGTCGGCACGCCGGCATCGTCGGGCGTGATCACGGTTTGGCCGAACCGTCCGGCCTCGGAGACGTGCACCGTCTCGATCGGCGTCGGCGCGTCCAGTAGTTGCCACGCGCCGACCCGCTCCAGCAGCAGCCGGCTGCCCCACGACAGCGCCAGCAGGCGCGGGTCCCGCGGCGTCTCCGCCCAGTCGCGCGCATCGATCAGGGCCGCGCGGGCGCCCGAGCGCTCGAGCAGCAGCGCGGCCGCGCAGCCGACGGGCCCGCCGCCGACGACCACGACGTCGACCGCGCCCGGAGGCGCG
>CAZGTK010000572.1:0-1828 GCA_964528415.1 uncultured Burkholderiales bacterium
CGGCGCTGCTGGCGGGCGCCACCCCGAGCTACCTGAACGTGCTGCCCGAGAATGGCTACCGGATGGATTTCGCGCGCCTGCCGGAGCCCGTCTGGGCGCGGACCCAGCTGGTCTACGCGTGCTCGCCGGGCAACCCGACCGGAGCCGTCATGACGCTGGACGAGTGGCGGCAGCTGTTCGAACTGGCCGACCGTCATCGCTTCGTGATCGCGGCGGACGAATGCTACTCGGAGATCTATTTCGACGAGGCCCGGCCGCCGCTCGGCGCGCTGGAAGCCGCGCGCGCCCTCGGGCGCGACGATTACCGCCGCCTGGTGGTTTTCTCGAGCCTGTCGAAGCGCTCGAACGTTCCCGGCATGCGCTCCGGTTTCGTCGCCGGCGACGCCGAGATCCTCGGGCGCTACCTGCTGTACCGCACCTACAACGGCTGCGCGATGAGCCCGCCGGTGCAGGCGGCGAGCCGCGCGGCCTGGAGCGACGAGGCGCACGTCGCCGACAATCGCGCCCGCTACCGCGAGAAGTTCGACGCGGTGGTGCCGCTGCTGGCAGGCGCGCTCGAAGTGGCGCGGCCGGACGCCGGCTTCTACCTTTGGGCGCGCACGCCGTTCGACGACACCGTTTTCGCGCGGCTGCTGGCGCGCGACTATAATGTGACGGTTCTGCCGGGCTCTTACCTGGCGCGGGAAGCCCACGGCCTCAACCCGGGGCGCAACTTCGTGCGCATCGCGCTGGTTGCGCCGCTTGCCGACTGCGTCGACGCCGCCCGGCGCATAAGCGATTTTGTCCGCCAGGGCGCGCGCGAGGCCGCCCCCGGGGCGTAACGCATGAAAACCGAGAAAGCGAGAGCATGGAGCAACTGAAGGGCATCATCGAGGAAGCGTTCGAGCGCCGCAGCGAGATCACGCCGCGCAACGTCGCCACCAAGGTTCGCGAAGCCGCGCTGGAGGTGGTGGATCTGCTCGACAAGGGCAAGCTGCGCGTGGCCGAGAAGGTCGAGGGGCGCTGGATCACGCACGAGTGGATCAAGAAGGCGGTGCTGCTCCTGTTCCGCATCGAGGACAACTCCTTCATCAAGGGCGGGTTCACCAATTACTTCGACAAGGTTCCGTCCAAGTTCGCCGACTACAATTCGCGCGACTTCCGCGACGGCGGCTTCCGCGTCGTGCCCCCGGCCGCGGTGCGCAAGGGCGCCTACATCGCCGGCAACGTCGTGCTGATGCCCTCCTACGTGAACATCGGCGCCTACGTCGACGAAGGCACGATGGTGGACACCTGGGCCACCGTCGGCTCCTGCGCCCAGATCGGCAAGAACGTCCACCTCGCCGGCGGCGTCGGCATCGGCGGCGTGCTGGAGCCGGTGCAGGCGACCCCCACCATCATCGAGGACCACTGCTTCATCGGCGCGCGCTCCGAGATCGTCGAGGGCCTGATCATCGAGGAAGGCTCCGTCATCGGCACCGGCGTATTCCTGTCCCAGAGCACCAAGATCTACAACCGCGAAACCGGCGAGGTAAGCTACGGTCGCGTGCCCGCGGGATCGGTGGTGGTTTCCGGCAGCCTGCCCTCGCCCGACGGGAAGTACAGCCTGTACTGCGCCGTCATCGTCAAGCAGGTGGATGCCAAGACCCGTGCCAAGACCAGCATCAACGAGCTT
The DNA here is from genome assembly GCA_964528415.1 of uncultured Burkholderiales bacterium. GTDB lineage: Bacteria > Pseudomonadota > Gammaproteobacteria > Burkholderiales > UBA6910 > DATIUV01. The sequence continues at coordinate 1,655 of CAZGTK010000572.1, forward strand.
CTGCGCGGCATCTGACCGCGGCGGACCCCCGTTCGCCGCGGCCCCGCGCGTCCCCGGAGGCCAGCCATGATCATCGCCCCGCTCCTGCGCCTGATGGCCGAAAAGCAGGCGTCGGACCTGTTCTTCACGGTCGGCGCGCCGATCCAGATCAAGATCAACGGCGTCGTCATGCCG
>CAZGTK010000573.1:0-1827 GCA_964528415.1 uncultured Burkholderiales bacterium
CAGGTGATCGCGCCGGTTCGATCGGGCGCGGGCGCGCGCGGCGCTCGACTTCGTCGCCGCGACCAGCCAGTTCTTCCTCAACCTGTCGATGGTCGCCTCGAAGGCGATCATGGACGCGACGCACGGCGTCGAGCACTCGTCGATCGTCACCGCGATCGCGCGCAACGGCGTGACCACCGCGATCCGGGTGAGCGGCCTGGGGTCGCGCTGGTTCGAGGCGCCGTCGGACATGCCGGTCGGCCTGTTCTTCCCCGGGTTCACGCAGCAGGACGCCAACGCCGACCTCGGCGACAGCGCGATCTGCGAGACCGCCGGCTACGGCGGCCAGGCGCTTGCCGCGTCGCCCGCGCTGGTGCAGCTCGTCGGCGGCAGCGTCGCGCAGGCGGTGGACTACTCGCGCGAGATGTACCACGTGACCTGGACGCGCAACCCGGTGATGTCGCTGCCCAACCTGGAATTCGCGGGCGGGCCGGCGGGCATCGACGTGCGCAAGGTCGTGGACACCGGCATCCGGCCGGTCGTGACCACCGGCATTGCGCACAAGCAGGCGGGCATCGGCCAGATCGGCGCCGGAATCGTGCGGGTGCCGATGGCGTGCTTCACGCAGGCGACGCTGGCGCTGGCGCAGAGCCTGGGCGTCGCGGCGTGAGGGCGGGATGACGCGCGCGCACGTCTTTCTCGTCGTCGCCGCGGCGTCCGCGGTGATGGCGCTGACGTTCGGGGTGCGGATGTCGCTCGGGCTCTTCATCAGCCCGATCAACACCCAGACCGGCCTCGGCCTCGTGGCGATCAGCTTCGCGTACGCGGTCTCGCAGCTGATGTGGGGCGTGTCGCAGCCGATCGCCGGCGCGATCGCCGACCGGCATGGCGCGGGCAAGGTGATCGCCGGCGGCCTGGCGCTGCTCGCGCTCGGCACCGCGCTGACCCCGCTCGCCGGTTCGGCCGCGCTGCTCGTGCTCGTGGTAGGCATCGTGATCGCGGCCGGCGCGGGCGCAGGCGGCCTCTCCATCGCGCTCGCCGCGGTCGCGCGCCTCCTCCCGGTGGAGAAGCGCGCCATGGCGAGCGGCATCGTCAGCGCCGGCGGCTCGGTCGGCCAGTTCACCCTGGTCCCGCTCGCGCAGGGCCTCATCGGCTGGGTCGGCTGGATGGCGGCGCTCTGGTGGCTGGCGGCGTTCGCCGTGGCGTCGATCCCGCTCGCGTGGGTGCTGCGCGGCAAGGCCGGTCCCACGCCCGGCGCCGCGCGCGAGGAGCGGCTCGGGGAGGCGGTGCGGCGCGCCTTCGGCGACCGGAACTACGTGCTCCTCAACCTCGGCTTCTTCACCTGCGGATTCCACGTGGCGTTCATCATGACCCACTTGCCCGGGGTGGTCGCCTACTGCGCGCTGCCGCCGACGGTGGCGGCCTGGTCGCTCGGCGTGATCGGCCTCTTCAACATCGCCGGCAGCCTCGCGGTGGGCTGGGCGATGGGGCGGTGGCGGTCGAAGTCGCTGCTGGCGCTCCTGTACGCCACCCGTGCGGTGGCCGTCGCCGTGTTCCTCGCGTCGCCCAAGACCGAGCTCACCTTCTTCCTGTTCGCGGCGGTGCTCGGCTTCACCTGGCTCTCCACCGTTCCGCCGACCGGCGGCCTGGTCGCGAAGTTCTACGGCCCGCGCTTCATGGCGACGCTGTTCGGCGTCGTCCTCCTGTCCCACCAGGTCGGGGCGTTCTTCGGCGCCTACCTCGGGGGCATTGCATTCGCGGCGACCGGTTCGTACGACTGGATGTGGTGGGCGGACATCGCGCTCGCGCTGTTCGCGGCCGCCGTGCACCTGCCGATCCGCGAGCAGC
>CAZGTK010000574.1:0-1818 GCA_964528415.1 uncultured Burkholderiales bacterium
AGTCGTCGACGGCGGCGTGCACGCCGACCAGCAGCAAGGGGCCGTCGCCGCGCGGCCGCGCGACCGGCGGCGCGGGAACGTCTAGCATCCGCTTTGCGAGCGCCGAGGCAACGCCCGCGAACGCGGCATCGCCGCCGGCAATCACAGTGGCGGTGCGCGGATTGACCATCGCATCGCGCAGGATCGGCGGCGCCTCGTCGCGACCCAGACGGCGCAACAGCCGGAACTCCGGGTCCAGCACGACCGTCTCGGCGCGCGCCGCGGTCCGCACGTCGAAGGCGGCGCGCGCGCCGTCCAGCGGCAGGACCTCGTGCTGCTCGCCCGCCGCGGTGCGGATCGTCACGGGGACGCGCAGCCGGTGGGCGGGTTTCGACTGCGTGAGCTCGATGCGCACGCCGGCCGCCGTCTGCTCCGCGCCAACAAGGGTAACCGTCGGCGCGCCGGCGCGCGTCAGCCACTGCTCGAAGAACGCCGCGAGATCCTCGCCGCTCGCCGCTTCGAACGCGCGCCGCAGGTCGTCCCAGGACGCCGTGCGGAACCGGTGGCGCTCCCAGAACAGGCGCAACCCGGCGTCGAAGCGCTCGCGGCCGATGCGATCGCGCAGCATCAGGAACAGCATCGCCGCCTTGTGGTAGCCGACGATCTGCGAGGTGCCGTGCAGCCGCGAGGTGAACTCGGCGAGGGGCCGGTCCTCGCCCGGCGGAATCGCGGCGATGTCGCGCAGCCACGAAAGGCGCATCTCGCGCGCCGCCTCCGCGCCGGCACGCTCCTTGTAGGCGTAGTCGGCCATGAACGTGGTGAGGCCCTCGGCCCAGTTGCCCGAGCGGTAGTCGGGATAGACGCCGTTGCCCCACCAGTTGTGCAGCACTTCGTGGCCAAGCGACGTCGACTTGATGAACGGCAGGCGCAGCACGTCGACGCCAAGGTAGGTCAGCGTCGGCATGCCGAAGCCGGTCGGCGTCGGGCTCGACACGACGCTGAACTCGGTGAACGGGTACGCGCCGATCCAGCCCTCGTAGAGGTCGAAGTAGCCCTTCAGCGCGTCGAGATAGCCGTCGGCGAGTTCGGCGATGCGCGGATGGAAGTAGGTGCGCAGGCGAATGTCCGTGCCCGCCGCGCTGCGGATCACGCGCTCGCGGACCGCGTACGGCCCGGCCATGAGATCGATGCCTTCGGCCGGATGCGGGAACTCGAACGTCGCGCGATGCGCGCCGTCGCGGGTTTCCTCGCGCACGAGGCGGCCGGGCACCAGCCCGCGCTGCGGCTCGGGCAGGCTCAGCGTCAGGCGGTAGCTGAACGGCCGGCCGATCACCTCGGGATACCAGTGGCTCGCGGACGGCAGGAAGGTTCCGTCGGCGCCGGTCACCGGCCGCGCGTTGCGCAGCGTCTCGCGATGATCGAGCGCGGTGTCGAGGGGATCGAGCGCGCCGCGCCATTTCACCTCCACCAGCCGCGTGCCCGGTGCCGCCGGCAGCGGCCACAGCAGGAGGCCGTCGCGCCGCGCCGGTTTTCCCAGCGGCTTGCCGTCGACGGTCACCGAAGCCGGCTCGAAGCGCTCGCCCAGCGCGAGCGTCGCCGGCTGGTCGATAACGACCTGCAGCCGCGCCTCGCCCGCGAGCGAGCGCCGCGCGGGATCGATGTCGACGACGATCTCGCTCGCCACCGGTGCGGCGCGCGCGAAGACGGCGGCCGCCGCCAGCGCGAGCGCCAGCGCTGCCGCGGCGCGCGTCATCGCGCCGGCGGCGGAAACTTGGCGACGAGCTCCAGCGTCTGCTCGCCGCGCCGCACCGTGATCGGCAGCCAGGTGCCCGGCGCCTG
>CAZGTK010000575.1:0-1815 GCA_964528415.1 uncultured Burkholderiales bacterium
GACACGTCGGGCGCGCGGTCCAGCTCGTTGTAGGCGCCGCCGAAGATCGCGCTGGTGAAGGCGCCGGGGTACAGGGCGAAAGTCCGGCCGGCCTCGACGAAGTCCCCGCAGTCGGTGCAGCCCGTCAGCTGCTGCTGCTGGTTCCTCGACACGTCGTACCCGTAGGTACCGGCGAATCCGGAGTTCTCCCTCTTGGAGTAATCCATTCCCGACCAGCCCACGAACGGCGCCAGCACGCCCAGCGGGCTCGCGACCGAGTAGGCGGTGACGACTGGCGTGCCGCCGCCGAAGTCGGCGCCCGGCACGCACGATCCGCTGAGCAATTGCAGGCACCCGGATATCGACTCGGCGATCGCCTGCAGAGGCACCCCGGAGGGCCCGCTGTCGAAGCTCGATTCGGCGACCGCGGTGTCCCAGGTGACCCAGCCCGAATAGGTGCCGCCGGGCGACGTCGTCGTGCCGGCGGCATAGTCGTGGACGGTCAGCACGTCGTAGCTGAAATACAGCGTTTGCGGCGCGGCAAGCGCCGGGACCGACGTAACGAGGCCGGCCAGCACGGGCAGCAGCAGCCGAAGTGCGCGTTTCATCGAAGCCTCCAGTTCGGTCGGGTCGGTAGCTGCCGCGGGGACGCGAGCACGCTGCGTTTCCTCATCGACAGCTGCGGATGGAGTGTTTTTACGCCGATCCGGTGACGCGGCCTTGACCTGCGGCAAATCGCCCGGCCCGGAACGATTTCCAATGCAGTCGCGGAACGCGTTTTCGCGGGCGACAGGGGTCGCCCCGCGATCCGGCGCATCGGGGCGTTCACTGCGGGAGGGAAGGGCGATGAAGACGATGAAGGCGATCAAGGCGACTGCAGCGGCCGCAGCGGGCGCGGCGCTTCGAGCGCGTGCGGCCGTGTCAGTGCGGCGAGGCTTGCTCGCCGCGATTCTGCTGGCGGCTGCCCATCCTCCGCTTGCAAGCGCCTACGTGATCGACTGGATCGGCGGCACGGCGGCCTCCGCGAGCTGGTACTTCGACCGGATCGACACTGCCGCCGGCTCGACGAGCTCGGTCGTGCCGACGAGCTACTTCAACCTCGGCGACAACACGCTGATGCTTCGCGACGGATCGACGACGGTCGTCACTTCGGGCGGGCCAGGGGAGCGGCGCATGGCGGCGCATGTCACGCGGATCAGCGCCGACTTCCAGATCCACAGGACCGAGGCGTCGGAGATCCCGGTCGCCCAGGTCGTCGCGACGGCAGGGGGTTTCGCGAGCGTGACCGCCTATCCGGAGACGCAAGGGCATGTACCCGCACCCGGATCGACCGGGGGCGATTACGTGCTGCTCTACCTGAGGTCCTACGTGTCCGGCACCGGCCTGTGGATCGGCAACGACAAGCCGCAGATCCTCGAAGCCGACCTCGACGGGCTCGACGACGACGGCAGGGCGCTCTCCACCTTCTTCTACGGCCGCGATTCCGAACTCCTCGCCGTCGATACGACCTACACGTTCACTGTCGACGTCTATGCCTTGGTCTCAAGATACTGGGACGGAAGTTCGGCGCGCTACGGCACGGCGGCGTACGACTACATGTATGGCAACCTGGCCGTCGTGCCGGAGCCGTCGGTGCTTGCGCTGATGGGGCTGGGGTTCGCGGGGCTTGGAATGGTTCGCGCGCCGTGGCGGCGAGGCAAGAGGACGGGCTTGGCCGAATGGTGACTGGCGCGGCCGCGCGCCTGGCAAGGGCCCGCAGCGCGAGCGACACGGCGGCGCGAGCGATCCCGCGGCGAGCGGCGGCCGCCGACCGGCGAGCGGCGGCCGCCGACCGGC
>CAZGTK010000576.1:0-1809 GCA_964528415.1 uncultured Burkholderiales bacterium
ATCTCGTCCATCTCGGCCGCCGGCTTGAGCGAGATGCCGCCGGTGTCGAAGGTGACGCCCTTGCCGACGAGCACGACGGGTTTGCGCTTGCGCTGGGCGCCATGGTATTCGAGCACGATGAGCCTGGCCGGCTCGCGGCTGCCGCGGGCCACCGCGAGCAGCGCCCCCATGCGCAGCTTTTCCATGTCCTTCGGCTCCAGCACGTGGGCCTTGAGCCCGTAGGCCTTCGCCATGCCGACCGCCTGCTCGGCCAGGTAGGCCGGCGTGCAGATGTTGCTCGGCAGGTTGCCGAGATCCTTGGCAAGGCTGATGCCGTGTGCGAGCGCAAGGCCGCGCCGCAGCCCTTCCTCGCCGGCGGCGAGGTCGCCGCGACGCGCCACGCTCAGCGTCACGCGCCGCAGCGGCCGGCGCGGCTCGTCGTGCTTGGTCTTGAGGCGGTCGAAGCGGTAGAGCGCCTCCATCGCCACGGTGACGGCGTTGGCCACCTTCCAGGTCACGTCGCGGCGCTTGAGCGGCAGTTCCGGCAGGAACATCACGGTTTCCATGGCGCCCGTTTCGTTCAGCGTGCGCACCGCGGCGGCGACCGCGGTTCGGTACTGCTTCTCGCGGAACTCGCGCTCCGGACCCAGGCCCACCAGCAGCACGCGGTCGGCGACGATGCCGGGGACGCTGTGCAGCAGCAGCGTGGTGCCGGACTTGCCCTCCATGTCGCCGCGGCGCAGAACGTCGGACAGGATGCCCTTGGCGGCCTTGTCGACCGCGGCCGCCGCGACGCTCAGTCGGCGCGGCTCGAACACGCCCACCACGACGCAGGCGCTGCGCTGCTTCTCTGGGTTGCCGCTTTTTATGCTAAATTCCACCCGTTTTCCCCTCTGCTCGCGCTTTTTTCCGACCTCCACGCAGGATGCGAAATTATCAGCGGAGCGCCAAACGAAAGTCAAAGAACGGCGAGGCGCGCGTGTTCGTGCGCAGCGCGCTGCGCGAGTTCACGCACAACGCCATCATCGTCTTCGTGGTCATCCTGTCGATCACGCTGGTCACCTACGTCATCAAGCTGCTGGACCTCGCCGCGTCCGGCGCGCTGCCGCCCGACGGCGTCGCCGCGCTGCTCGGTTTCCGCACGCTGAGCGCGCTGCCGCCGCTGCTGGCGGGCTCGGCCTTCGTCGCCATTCTGCTGAGCCTGAGCCGGGCCTACCGGGACTCGGAGATGGTGGTCTGGTTCAGCTCGGGCGTGAGCCTGATGGCCTGGGTGCGGCCGGTGCTGCTGTTCATCGCGCCGCTCGCCGTCGTCATTGCGGGGCTGAGCCTGGGGCTGTCGCCGTGGGCCTATGCCAAGAGCGACGAGCTGCGCGAGATCCTGCGCTCGCGGGTGGACACCTCGGTGGTGCGGCCGGGCACCTTCCAGGAGTCGCGGCACGCCGACCGCGTGTTCTTCGTCGAAGAGCTGGACCTGGATCGCGAGCGCGTGCGCAACGTCTTCGTGCAGTCGGTGGACCAGGGGCGGGTGCAGGTGATGGTGGCGCGCTCGGGTCACGTCGAGGTGGCCGAGAACGGCGACCGCTTCCTGGTCATGGAGAAGGGGACGCGCCACGACGGGCCGTTGGGCTCGCCGGAGTTCAAGATCATGCACTTCGACCGCTACGCGGTGCGCATCGACCAGGCCGAGCCGCGGCAGGCCGAGCCGCAAGGCAAATCGGCAGCGACCGCCTCGCTGCTCGAGTCGCGCACGCCGGCCGACCTCGCCGAGCTGGGCCGGCGCATCGGCATGCCGATCAGCGCGCTGTTGCTGGCGTTGATGGCGGTGCCGCT
>CAZGTK010000577.1:0-1796 GCA_964528415.1 uncultured Burkholderiales bacterium
CCCGGCCGCACGACCGCGCGCGGCTGCCGACGGCGAGGGCGGCGTGAGCCGGGCTCGGCGCGTCGTCCTTCGCCGCGCGGGCGCAGTTGCGCCGCGCCGCGGCGCCGACGGACGCATCGCCATCGGCCGGTAGCGGACCATGGACCACCTGCTGATGCTCTTCATCCAGTACGGCCTGCTGGTCGTCTACGCCAACGTGCTGATCGAGCAGCTCGGTGCGCCGGTGCCGGCGTACCCCACCATCGTGGTGGCGGCCGCGCTCTCGGGCAGCGGCGGACCGGCGTGGGCGGCGGTGCTGGCCACGGCGGTGCTGGGCGCGCTCGTCGGCGACGCGATCTGGTTCGCCGCCGGACGCCGCTACGGGCACCGTGTGCTGAAGACGATGTGCCGGGTCTCCCTGTCGCCGGATTCCTGCGTGCGGCAGACCGAGTCCGTGTTCGAGCGCATCGGTCCGCGGGCGCTGCTCTTCGCCAAGTTCGTGCCGGGCCTGTCGGCGGTGGCGGCGCCGCTGACCGGCGCCATGGGCGTCGCGTTCCCGCGCTTCCTGGCGTGGGACGCCGCCGGCTCGCTGCTGTGGGCCGGCAGCGCCGTGGCGCTGGGGGTCGTGTTCCAGGACCAGATCGACCTGCTGCTGCAGGCGCTCTCGGACATGGGCGGCGTCGCGCTCATGCTGCTCGGCGGCCTGCTCGCGCTGTTCGTCGCTTTCAAGTGGTGGGAGCGCTACCGCTTCCGCCGCTTCCTGGAGGCCGCGCGCATCTCGGTGGACGAGCTGTACGGCCTGATCGAGGGCGGCGCCGCGCCGGTCATCTTCGACGTGCGCTCCCGCAGCGCCCGCGAGCTCGACGCGCGCAGCATTCCGGGCGCGCTGCCGCTCGACCTCGACGAGCTGGAGCGCGCGATCGCCGGCGTCGCGCCCGAGCGCGACGTCGTCGTCTACTGCTCGTGTCCGAGCGAGGCGACCGCGGTCAAGGTCGCTCGCCTGCTGAAGGCGCGCGGCTTCCAGCGCGTGCGTCCGCTGACGGGCGGACTCGACGCCTGGGCCGCGGCGGGCTTTGGCTTTGAGGGCAAGGCGCCGGCGGAGCCGGTGGCGTGACGCGGGTTCGCCGGTCGTGCCGTCACCGCAGAGGCGCAGAGGCGCGGAGTCACTGCGAAAAGCCGTTAACCGCAAAGGACGCCATGGACGCGAAGAAATGCTCATCAACCAAATTGCTTTCGTATCCTTCGCGATTCAAGCGTCGTTTCTCCGCGCGCCCGCGTCTCTGCGGTGATGAGAGCCCGCTGACTGCCAGCCACGGCTGGCGCGGGGAGTAGCCGTGCAGCGCCTGCCGAGCGTGTTCGTATCCCACGGCGCGCCGACGCTGCCGTTCGAGGCGATTCCGGCGCGGGACTTCCTCGCCGCCCTCGGCGCCGCGCTGCCGCGCCCGCGCGCCGTCCTGGCCGTGTCCGCGCACTGGCTCACGGAGTCCCCCGCCGCGAGCGCGGCGCCGCGGCCGGAGACGATCCACGACTTCTTCGGCTTCCCCGACCCGCTCTACGCGCTGCGCTATCCGGCGGCCGGGGACGCCGCGCTCGCCGCGCGCGTGCGCGCGCTGCTCGAGGGTGCGGGCTTCGATGCCGCGGTCGACGGCACGCGCGGGCTCGACCACGGCGCCTGGGTGCCGCTGATGCTGATGTACCCCGACGCCGACGTGCCCGTGATCCAGCTCGCGCTGCAGCCGCGCCTGGGCGCCGCGCACCACCTTGAGCTCGGCGCCGCGCTCGCGCCGCTGCGCGACGAGGGCGTGCTGATCCTGGGC
>CAZGTK010000578.1:0-1793 GCA_964528415.1 uncultured Burkholderiales bacterium
CCCTCGAAGAACCGCCGCACCAGCTCGCCCTCGGCCTGCTCGGCGCCGCCCAGCGACCAGACGCGAAAACTGTCACGGTCGCGCAGTGCGCAGGAGATGACGACGACGCGATGCAGGTGCAGCGGAAGGAAGTCGCCGCCGGTCTGCTGGCGGCGGCGCTGGAACGCCATCTCAGCCACTTCGCGGTCGGGCACGTCTTCGGGAAGGTCGTACAGGCGCCGCAGGCCGGCCACGTCCGGCACGGTCTCGATGTCGAAGGCGAGGATCGGCGTCACTTCCTGGCCCAGCCGCCGCCCGCGCTCTGGTACCACCAGCCCGGCTGCGCGCGCTCGATCCAGCGCTGCGCGAAGGTGGCGCGGATGTCCGCCTCCCATTCCGGATGGCCGTTGGCGCGGGCGATCTCGCGGTACAGGGCGAGGCGGTCCTGGTTCTCCGCCTTGACCAGCGCGTTGACCGCGGCGCGCTGGGCGAGCGGCACGGCGTTCGCGTCGCGCAGCGCCACCAGGCCGTCGCGCGTGAGCCCGACCGCGCCGCTTTGGTAGTGCGGCAGCAGCTGCGCGTGGCGCGCCTGCATGCTGGCGCGCAGCGCATTGATGGCGGGCGTGCTGATGTCGAGGTCGGCGGCGCCCGCCGGGGCGAGCGCCAGCATCATGAGTCCGAGCGCCAGGACGGCGCGTAGCGTGGCTGCCATGGGCTTGCTCCTACTGGTTCGGCGGCGCCGGCGAGCCGGGCGGCGGCTGCAGCTGCCAGACCTGGTCGATGATCTTGTCCGCCGCCTTCTCGGCGGCGGCGGCCGGAAAATAGATGTTGATGGTGACGCATCCGGCCAGCAGGGCGGCGGCGAGCGCGGCGGCGCCGAGCCGGAAGCCGAGGGACGCGGGCATGGGAGTCATTGGACCACCGGAGCGACGTTGGACTGGGTGATGCGCTGCAGGCGGCTGGTCAACTCGCTCCAGCCGACCGCGCGATTGTAACCGATCACGGTGATCGCCGGCACGCCGCCGCCCTCGACGATGACGTAGCCCGGCGGCGCCGGGGCGACGCCGTCCATGCGGCAGACGCCGTCGCGCAGGCGGCACGACAGCCCCAGGCGGCGGTAGCGGAACTTCTCGAAGAAGCGCAGGAAGGTGCGCTGGATCGTCGCCGCGGCGCCGGCGCCGCCCAACGCGGAGATGTTCTCGACCGCGCGCTGGCTGATCGTGCGGGGATAGTCGCCGGCGCTGCTGGCGACGCGCGCGTCGAACGCCACCGGCGTCCAGTTCACCAGCTCCAGGCCGTGCACGTCGACGTCGATGCGCCCCTCCATGCTGCCGAAGGAGAACGCGCGCGTGAGCAGGTCGAGGTCGAGCCCGCGCATCTCGATTTCGGCGGTCAGCCGCGGCGCGCGCCCGAGCGGGTCCTCGAGGCGCAGGCTTCGAGCCACCGCGGTGCCGTCGAAGACGCGAAACAGCAGCGCGCCGTCCACGTCGAGCCGCCGCTCGCGGTAGGCGACGCGCGGGACCACCGCGGAGAGCGAGCCGCGCATCGCCGGCCAACCGAGGCGCGCGCTGAGAAGCTCCATGGAAACCGCCGACAGGCCGCCCCCCACCTCCCATGACCAGCCGGCCGCCGAGCGCGTGATCCGCGCGTCGCTCAACGAAAGCACGCCGTCCAACACGGGAATCTCGGCGCGCGCAAAGCGCAGCCCGTCCGGGCGCAGATCCAGCGGCACGCGCGCGGCGCCGATCGGCACGCCGTAGACGCTGCCGCCGGCCCACGCGATCTCGCCGGCTTCGCGCTCGCCGGCGCGCCAG
>CAZGTK010000579.1:0-1792 GCA_964528415.1 uncultured Burkholderiales bacterium
CCAGCCGCGTCGGCTGCCACCCCAGCCGCTCGTAATAGGCAAGCGCCGGCGCGTTGTCGAGGTCGACCAGCAGCTGCGCCCGCGTCGCGCCGCGCTGCCGCGCCCACGCGAGCGCGGCCTCCAGCAGCGCGCGGCCGACGCCGCCCCGCCGATAATCGCGCGCCACCACCATGTCCTCGATCCACGCCGACGGCGCGCCCTCGGCGGTGGAGATCGCCAGTTGCGCCGTGACCATGCCGATGACCATGCCCGTCGCGCCCCGCGCGACGAGAACCGCCGCGCGGTCGGGCGCCGCGAGCAGCTGCTCGAGTCCGGCCCGCTGCTTCTCGGGGTTCGGCGTGAAGTCCTGCTCGACGGAAAAGAGCTCGGCGAGCAGCGCCGCCAGCGCCGGCACCTCGTCGCGGGCGGCCTCGCCGACGGTGAACGGCTCGGTGCCCATCGCCGCCTATCCGGGCGCGGCGTCGCCCAGGTCCGGCTCGGCGCCGTAGTAGATGATGGTGAGGAAGCGGATCGGCAGCTCGATCAGCCGCTCGGGCCCGTGCGGGATCTCGCCGCGGAACGTGAGCGCGTCGCCCGGCGCGAGCTCGTAGGTCTGCTGGCCGTGGCGGTACTCGAGCCGGCCCTGCAGCATGTAGATGAACTCGGTGCCGGGATGCTCGAAGGTCGGGAACACCTCGGAGGCGTCGTCCATCGTGATCAGGAACGGCTCGAACACCTTCTGCGGCCCCTGGTCGTACGCCAGCAGCTCGTAGGTGTGCCCCTTGCTGGTGCCGCGGCGCACGACCTCCATGCCCTCGCCGGCCTTCACCAGCTGCGCGCTGCCCTTGGGCACGTTGTAGTTGCGGAACAGCGACGACATCGGCACGCCGAGCGTGCTGGCGAGGCGTTCGAGCGTGTCGAGGCTGGTGGACGCGGTGCCGTTCTCGATCTTGGACAGCATGCCGCGCGAGATGCCCGCGCGCTCCGCCACCTCGGCGATGGTCAGGCGGTGCTTGAGGCGCAGCGAGCGGATCTCGCTGCCCAGATGCACGTCGAGCGGCTTCGCGCTCGGCTCCGGGTGCAGCGGGACGGGCTTCATGACGCGAGTATAGCGGCCGGCCGGAAGCTCGACCTCACTGGCCGGGCCAGCCCGGAATCCAGTGGGTGCCGGCCAGCGGCACCCGCGCCATCGCCGCCGCCTCGACGGTCAGCGCCACCAGGTCCTCGCGCTCGAGGTGATGGACGTTGGACTTGCCGCACGCGCGGGCGATGGTGGTGAGCTCCATGTTGAGCGTGCGCAGGTAGTTGCGCACGTGCCTGGCGCCGTCGACCGGCTGCAGGCGCTGCTCGAGGATTTCGTCCTGCGTCGTGATGCCGACCGGGCACTTGCCGGTGTGGCAGTGATGGCAGAAGCCGGGCGCGACGCCGAGCGCCGCGTAGTCCTCGACCGCGGAATGGTTGCGGCCGTCCTGCCTGTAGCTGTCGCGATTGCAGCCCAGCGCCATCAGGATGCCCTGGCCGATCGAGACGGCGTCGGCGCCCATCGCCAGCGCCTTGGCGCAGTCGGCGCCGGTGCGGATGCCGCCGGAGACGATCAGCTGGACCTTGTCCTTCATGTTGAGGTCCTCGAGCGCATCGACCGCCTCGCGCACGGCGGCGAGCGTGGGGATGCCGACGTGCTCGATGAACACCTGCTGCGTCGCGGCGGTGCCGCCCTGCATGCCGTCCACCACGACCACGTCCGCCCCCGAGTGCACGGCGAGCTTGACGTCGTGGAACGTGCGCGTCGCGCCGACCTTGACGTAGATCGGCT
>CAZGTK010000580.1:0-1792 GCA_964528415.1 uncultured Burkholderiales bacterium
GACGTCGGCCATGTGCAGGCCGACGGTGGGCTCGTCGAGCACGTAGAGCGTGTGCCTGCCGCCGCGCCGCAGCCCGGTGTCGGGCCGCACCTTGGCGAGCTCGGTCACGAGCTTGATGCGCTGCGCCTCGCCGCCCGAGAGCGTCGGGCTCTGCTGGCCCAGCGTCAGGTAGCCTAAGCCCACGTCCTGCAGCAGCGTGAGCGCGTGGTGGATGCCGGCGTGGAACGAGAAGAACCCGACCGCCTCGTCGACGCTCATCGCCAGCACCTCGCCCACCGACTTGCCCTTGAAGGTGGCCGACAGCGTCTCCGGGTCGAAGCGCCGGCCGTTGCAGACGTCGCAGGTCACCTTGACGTCGGGCAGGAAGCTCATCTCGATCTTCTTCAGGCCCTGCCCTTCGCATGCCTCGCAGCGGCCGCCCGCCGTATTGAACGAGAAACGCGACGCCGTGTAGCCGCGCAGCCGGGCGTCCCGGGTGTCGGCGAACAGCCGCCGCACGGCGTCCCAGAAGCCGACGTAGGTCGCCGGGCACGAGCGCGGCGTCTTGCCGATCGGCGTCTGGTCCACTTCCAGCACGCGCTCGACCGTCTCCCAGCCTTCCACGGCGTCGCACCCGACCGCGCCGCCCAGCCGGCCGCGCCGGCCCGAGAGAAGGTTGACGAGGCTCGCGTGCAGCACGTCGCGCGCCAGCGTCGACTTGCCGCTGCCGGAGACGCCGGTCACGCAGGTGAGCCGGCCGAGCGGCACGCGCAGGTCGAAGCCCTTGAGGTTGTTGAGCCGCGCGTTGCGGATCGCGAGGCGCGGCGTCGCCGCGTCGGTCGCGCGCAGGCCCACCAGCGGGTGCGTGAGCGGCGAGCGCAGAAAGCGCCCGGTCACCGACTCGGCGCTCGCCATCAGGTCGGTGACGCGGCCCTCGGCGACGACGCGCCCGCCGCGGGTGCCGGCGCCCGGGCCCAGGTCGACGACGTGGCCGGCGCGCCGGATCGTGTCCTCGTCGTGCTCCACCACCAGCAGCGTGTTGCCCTTCGCCTGCAGCTTCTCCAGCGTGTCGAGCAGGATGCGGTTGTCGCGCGGGTGCAGGCCGATGGTGGGCTCGTCGAGGATGTAGGCGACGCCGCGCAGGTTGGAGCCGAGCTGCGCGGCGAGGCGGATGCGCTGCGCCTCGCCGCCCGAGAGGGTCGGCGCCGAACGGTCGAGCGACAGGTACGAAAGCCCGACCTCGTCGAGAAAGCCGAGCCGCGAGTTGAGTTCCGCCACCAGGTCGCGCGCGATCTCGGCCTCGCGGCCGGCAAGCTCGAAGCGCGCGACTTCGGCCTTCAGCCCCGAGACCGGCAGCGCCGCGTAGTCGGCGATCGAGCGGCCGCGGAAGGCGACCGCCAGCGCGGTCGGGTTGAGGCGCCTGCCGTCGCACGCCGGGCACGCGGCGGCCTCGCCCTCGAACCACTCGTTCCACCACACCTCCTCGCCGGTCTGCTCGGCGTCGAAGCCGGCGAGCTTGAGCCCGGTGCCGTAGCAGGTCCCGCACCAGCCGTGCTTGGAGTTGTACGAGAACAGCCGCGGGTCCAGCTCGGGAAAGCTCGTGCCGCACGACGGGCAGGCGCGCTTGACCGACAGCACGGTCGTCGCCATCGGCTCGCCGCGGCCGCGCTTGAGCGCGTCGAGCGGCGAAAGGAGGTGGACGACGCCCTTGCCGTGCTCGAGCGCCTGCGCGAGCGCAGCGCGCAGCCGCCGCTCGTTGTCGGGGGTCACCGTGAGGTCCGCCACCGGCAGCTCGATGGTGTGCTCGCGAAAA
>CAZGTK010000581.1:0-1786 GCA_964528415.1 uncultured Burkholderiales bacterium
TATCGCGACGGCCTGCAGCGCGCGCGCTTCCTGCCGGCCATCGCGGCCATCGAGAAGCACTGCCGGGTGCTGGAACTGAGCAGCCCGCAGGACTACCGGCTGCGCGCGCTGAGCCAGGCGCCGGTGTACCACCAGCCGCTCGGCGCGACGGCCGAGCTGGCCCTCGAGCAGGCCTTTGCGCGGTTGGCGACGGCGCATCCGGACACGCGCCCGACGATCACCATCAACGATCGCGAGATTGCCGTGCGTCGCCGCGCCGGCGACCTGATCTGGTTCGACTTCGACGCGCTGTGCCGCGGCGCGCGCGCCGCCGCCGACTACATCGAGATCGCGCAGAGCTTCCCGACCGTGATCCTCGCCGGCGTGCCGCGCTTCGGCGGCAACGAGGAGAACGAAGGGCGCCGTTTCGTGCACCTGATCGACGAACTCTACGACCGCGGCGTCAAGCTGATCGTCAGCGCCGCGGCGGCGCCGACCGATCTGTATGCCGGGGCGCGCCTGCGCCTGGAGTTTCAGCGTACCGCGTCGCGCCTGATCGAGATGCAGAGCCCTGACTACCTGAAACGCGAGCACCGGCCGTAGGCGGCGGGCGACAAGAAGCGGTGTTGGTGTCAGTTGTCGGTGTTGGAACATCAAGTGCGGCCGCCTGGACGTTTGGCCACCGCGAAATCAGGGATTCGCCACCACCATGCGGATGCGCTCGCGGCTGAAGTCGAGCGTGGCGGTGCCGCCGCTGACCTTCTGCTGGATGGTCACGGTCTTCGGGTCGACGGCGGTGAGCCGGCCGCTGCGCTTGCGACCGTCGTCGGTCTCGATCGACACCCACTCGCCGATCGCGGCAATCAGGCTCGGCGTATCCAGGCCGATCGGCGTGGCGATCGGCGCCGCCGGCCTGGCTGGCGGCGGGGCGGCTTTCGGCGCGGCGACGGGTGCGGCGGCTTGCGCCGGGTCCGGCGCTGCGGTGAGCGCGCGTACGCGCTCGCCGAGCTCGCTCAGCGGCGAGTTGCCGTCGTCGGCGCCGGCGTCGGCATTGCGCGCCAGCAGATCGTAGACGCTGCCGCTGAACGCCCGCGGCAGCGGCCGCGGGCGTACGAAGGAGAGCGCCAGTGGCGTGTCGGCGCCGTCGTCGTGGGCGATGCGCGCGTTCAGGACCTCCCACTTCTGCTCGGCGGGATACTGCGCGTACAGCGCCGGCGACAACTCCGCCGGCCACGTCGCCGCCATCGCCAGCATGCCGCCGCTGCTGGCAAACGTTGAGTACACCGCTTCGGTCTCCGGCGACATGCGCACGCCGTAGACCTCGAGGATGCGGCGTACGCTGGTGATGTGGCGCCGCTGGAACTCGTCGGCGTCGACGCCCGCCTGCTCGGCGCACCAGCGGTTGCGGGCCGCGTTGAAGCCGTGGTCGTTGATGATCCAGCGGATTGCCGCGAGGCGCTCGCCGGCGCCGTCCATCTCCAGGAAACGGCGCGGCTGGTCGGTCTTGAAGTCGACTTCGAGGCTCGAAGTGGTCACGCCGGGCGCAGCGATCTGCAGCGACACGGTCACCTGGTCGGCGGCGCTGGCGGCAAAGCCGATGCTGAGGTCGGTCTGCTGGTAGGGCAGGCCGAGGTCGCTGCGCAGTTGCAGCGGCACCAGGTAACGGATGTGGCTGCAGCCTTCCACCTCGAACGGCACGCCGGTACTGAAACCGACGTTCGGCATGCCCGGCGGCAGCAGGGCGTTGACGTCGAGCTCGAAGCCGCGCATGCGCAGGTACAGGCTGTCGGTGGCCGGCAGCACCGGC
>CAZGTK010000582.1:0-1786 GCA_964528415.1 uncultured Burkholderiales bacterium
GGAGAAACCATGCAAGCCAGGGATGTGATGACCACGAACGTCATTACCGTGTCGCCGGAGACCACGGTGCAGGAAGTTGCTCAGTGTCTGCTCGAGCGCGGCATCAGCGCCGTGCCCGTGGTGGACGCCGGCGGCAAGCTGCTCGGCATCGTCAGCGAAGGCGACCTGATGCGGCGCAACGAAACCGGCACGGAGCGCAAGCATTCCTGGTGGCTGGACATGGTGAGCAGCACCCAGGACCAGGCGCGCGAGTACGTGAAGACCCACGGCACCCATGCGCGCGACGTGATGACGAAGAACCTGGTGACCGTGGCCGAGGACGCGTCGCTCGAGGAAGTCGCCACGCTGCTCGAGAAGCATCACATCAAGCGCGTGCCGGTGGTGAAGAACGGCCTGGTCGTCGGCATCGTCAGCCGCGCCAACCTGCTGCGCGGGCTGATCGCCAAGCAGCAGCAGCCCTCGGCCCCCACGCGCGACGACCGCGCGCTGCGCGAGGCGGTGACCAAGGGCATCGAGGAGACGGGCGCCCGCGCGCATCTGGTCAGCGTCATGGTGACCGCCGGCAACGTGCAGCTGTGGGGCGCGGTCGACAGCAAGGAGGAGAAAGACGCCATCCGCGTCGCCGCCGAAAATACGCCGGGCGTGAAGGCCGTCGAAGACAACCTGCGCGTTTTTTCCGGGGCGTCGCGCCCGTCCTGGGCCTGAGCGCCGGCACGGCCGAGCGCTGAAGGATCAGGCCCGCCTAGATCCGTTTGAGGACCAGCTCCGGCAGGGGCAGCCGCTGGCGCGGCGGCGGTTCCTCGGCGCGGTAGCCCAGCGCCAGCAGCAGCGCCACCTCGTAGCGCCGTTCGTCGACGCCGAGTATCTCGCTGACCCGCGCCGGATCGAATCCGCCGATGGGGCACGAGTCGAGCCCGGCCGCGGCCGCGGCGGTCATCATGTTCGCGGCCGCGATGTGGCACTGGGCGACGCTCCACTGGGTGAGGTCGCCCCGCCGCGCGTAGGCGCGGTAGTAGTCGAGGAACTGGCGGAACGCCGCCTCGTCGGCGACTTCCCGCCGCAGCATCGTCCGCACGTAATCGCTGTCCGGGTAGAGCTCCGCCGTCAGCGCCAGGATGACCGCGACGACCGAGCAGCCGCCCACCTGCGGCTGGTTTTCGCATGCCGCCTGCAGCTGCGCCCGCGCCGCCGGGCTCTCGGCGATGATGAAACGCCAGGGCTCCAGGCCCATCGACGACGGCGAAAGTCGGCCGGCCTCCAGGACATAATCGAGATCGGCCGCTGGAACCGCGCGGCCCGCTTCGAACGCGCGGCACGCGTACCGCGCCTGCATCGCGCTCAGGAACGCCTCTCGCATCTGCCCCTTTTTGCCTCCTTCCCGCCATGCTAGGCAGCCCGCGGCGAGGGCGGATTGACTCAGATCAAACGCGCCCTGCGCAGCGCGGGCGCGCGCGTGCCTCCGCCGCCCCACGCCCGGCACCACGCCCCAGCGCTCCGCCACGGCGCAGCCCAGGCCCGCCAAAAGGGGTGGCCGAACCTCGAGCGAGGCGGTATCCTCCGGTTCGTAAAGGATTTTCCCCCCCCCAACGCCACGCGAAAGAGAGAGATGCAGGTCCAGCCCCACGATCTCGATCACGAGTTTCCGGAGTTCGCGCAGCTGATCCACGAACTGCGCGACCACGAGCCCCGTCTGGCCCAGCTGTTCGACGAGTACGAGAGCGTCAATGCGCAGATCGTCGACATCGAGGAGAACGACAAGCCGTTCGAGGACTTCGAGTTCGAGAAG
>CAZGTK010000583.1:0-1785 GCA_964528415.1 uncultured Burkholderiales bacterium
GCCACCATCGTCGCCGCGGTGCGCGAGGGCCGGCGCATCTACGACAACATCCGCAAGTTCATCAAGTACACGATGACCAGCAACTCGGGCGAGGTCTGGACCATCTTCCTGGCCCCGTTCCTGGGCCTGCCGCTGCCGCTGCTGCCGATCCACATCCTCTGGATCAACCTCGTCACCGACGGGCTGCCGGGGCTGGCGCTGGCGGTGGAGCCGGAAGAGAAGCGCGTCATGCAGCGCCCGCCGCGCGCGCCGCAGGAGACGATCTTCGCCCACGGCATGTGGCAGCACATCCTGTGGGTCGGCCTGCTGATGGGCGGCGTCACCATCCTCACGCAGGCGTGGGCCTACCACACCGGCTCGGCCCACTGGCAGACCATGGTGTTCTCCGTGCTCACGCTGTCGCAGCTGGGCCACGCGCTGGCGATCCGCTCGGAGAGCGAGTCGATCGTCTCGCTCGGGCTGCTGTCCAACAAGCCGTTCCTGGCCGCGGTGCTCTTCACGTTCGCGCTGCAGATGGCGGTGATCTACGTGCCGTTCCTGCGGCCGATCTTCCGCACCGAGGCGCTGACGCCGGCGGAGCTCGGGCTCACGCTGGCGTTTTCCACGGTGGTGTTCTTCGCCGTCGAGCTGGAGAAATGGGCGATCCGGCGCGGCTGGCTGTACCGCGAGGAGGCGGCCCGCCCGGCGGCTGTACACGGGTCGAAGGGCGGTCCATCCGTCGGCGCGCCCGATGCGCGTGCACGAAAGGACGGGAAATGGCGGAGACGATGAATCGAAGCACCGAGGTCGCCTGGCACGCCGTTGCCGCGGAGGAGGCGCTGGCCCGGCTCGCATCGAGCGGCGACGGCCTCGACAGCGACGAGGCGGCGCGGCGCCTGGAGCGTTTCGGGCCCAACCGCCTGACGCCGCCCAGGCGGCGCGGCCCGTTCGCCCGGTTCCTGCTGCAGTTTCACAACGTGCTCATCTACGTGCTGATCGCCGCCGCGGTGCTGACCGGCCTCGTCGGCGAGTGGGTCGACACGGGCGTCATCGCCGGCGTGGTGCTGATCAACGCGCTGATCGGCTTCCTGCAGGAGGGCAAGGCGGAACGCGCGCTGGAGGCGATCCGCGGCATGCTGTCGCTGCGCGCCCACGTCCTGCGCGACGGACGCCGGCAGGAGATCGCGGCCGAGGATCTGGTGCCGGGCGACGTCGTGCTGCTGGCCTCCGGCGACAAGGTGCCCGCCGACCTGCGCCTGATCCGGACGCGCGGGCTGCGCATCGAGGAGGCGGCGCTCACCGGCGAGTCGGAGCCGGTCGACAAGGGGCTGGAATCCGTGGCGGCGGACGCGCCGCTGGGCGATCGCATCGACATGGCCTATTCCGGCACGCTGGTGACCTACGGCCAGGGGGCGGGGGTCGTCACGGCCACGGGCGACGCGACCGAGATCGGCCGCATCGGCCGCATGCTCGCCGGCGTGCAGGAGCTCACCACCCCGCTGCTGCGCCAGATGGCGGTGTTCGGCCGCTGGCTGTCGGCGGCCATCATCGCCATCGCCGGCGCCACCTTTCTCGCGGGCATCCTCGTCCGCGGCTACTCGGCGGTCGAGATGTTCATGGCGGCCGTGGCGCTTGCGGTGGCGGCGATTCCCGAGGGCCTCCCGGCGATCATGACCATCACGCTCGCGATCGGCGTGCAGCGCATGGCGGGCCGCAACGCCATCATTCGGCGCCTGCCGGCGGTGGAGACGCTGGGGTCCGTGACGGTGATCTGCTCCGACAAGACCGGCACCCTGACCCGCAACG
>CAZGTK010000584.1:0-1784 GCA_964528415.1 uncultured Burkholderiales bacterium
GCGGCGGCCCGCTCCTGGTGGTGACGGCGAGCGCGCAGGAAGCGCAGCGGCTCGTCGACGAGCTGCCGTACTTCGCGCCCGAGCTCCGGGTGCGGCTGCTGCCGGACTGGGAGACGCTGCCCTACGACACGTTCTCGCCGCACCAGGACCTGGTGTCCGAGCGCATCGCCACGCTCTACCAGATCGCGCAGCGCGCCTGCGACGTCGTCGTCGTGCCGGTCGCCACCGCGCTCTACCGCCTGGCGCCGGTCGAGTACATCGCCGCCCATGCCTTTCTGCTGCGCCAGGGCGACACGCTCGACATCGACGCCCTGCGCCAGCAGCTGCTGCGCGCCGGCTACGCGCACGTGACCAAGGTGGTCTCCCCCGGGGAGTACTGCGTGCGCGGCGGCCTCATCGACCTGTTCCCGATGGGCAGCCCGGTGCCCTACCGCATCGACCTGCTCGACGACCAGATCGACACGCTGCGCACCTTCGACATCGACAGCCAGCGCAGCATCTACCCGGTCAAGGAGATCCGCCTGCTGCCGGCGCGGGAGTTCCCGCTCACCGAGGAGGCGCAGCTCGGCTTCCGCGCGCGCTTCCGCGAGGCCTTCGAGGGCGACCCGTCGCGCAGCACGCTGTACAAGGACGTGAGCCGCGGCATGGCGCCGGCCGGCATCGAGTACTACCTGCCGCTGTTCTTCGACCGGACCGCCACCATCTTCGACTACGTGCCGGCCAACGCGCCCGTGTGCCTGCACGGCGACGCGCAGGGAGCGATCGAGGCGTTCTGGCGCGACACCGCCGAGCGCTACCGGCTGCTGCGCGGCGACGCCGAGCGTCCGCTGCTGCCGCCGGAGGCGCTGTTCCTGACCGGCGAGGCCTTCTTCCTCGCCGTCGGCGCCCATCCGCGCACGGACCTGCTCACGCCGGCGGCCGAGGAGGCCGCGCCCGAGCGTCGCGCGCTGCGCTGCCCGACCGCGCCGCTGCCGCCGCTGGGGGTGGACCGCCGCGCCGACGACCCGCTCCACCGCCTGAAGGCGTTCGCCGGCGGCTTCCGCGGGCGCGTGCTGCTGCTGGCGGAGTCCGTCGGCCGGCGCGAGGTGCTCGCCGACTATCTCGCCGAGTACGGCGTGCGGCCGGCGCCGGCGGCGCACTTCGCCGACTTCCTCGGCGGCGACGCGCCGCTCGCGCTGGCGGCGGGCCCGCTCGCGCGCGGCTTCGTGCTCGACGAAGCCCGGATCGCGATCGTCACCGAGAACGAGCTCTACGCCGAGCAGGCGCGCCGGCCCGCGCGCGAGGCCGCGAAGCGCGCCAGCGCCGAGAACGTGCTGCGCGACCTCTCCGAGGTGAAGGCGGGCGACCCGGTCGTGCACGAGAGCCACGGCGTCGGCCGCTTCCAGGGCCTGGCGACGCTGGACCTGGGCGAAGGCGAAGCCGAGTTCCTGCTGCTCGCGTACGACGGCGGCGACAAGCTCTACGTGCCGGTGGCGCAGCTGCACCTCATCAGCCGCTACACCGGCGGGCCGGCGGAGAGCGCGCCGCTGCACAAGCTCGGCAGCGGCCAGTGGGACAAGGCAAAGCGCCGCGCGATGCAGAAGGTGCGCGACACCGCCGCCGAGCTTCTGGGCCTCTATGCCCAGCGCGCGGCGCGGCAGGGACACGCGTTCACGCTGAAGGCGCACGACTACGACGCGTTCGCCGACGCCTTCGGCTTCGAGGAGACGCCGGACCAGGCCGCCGCGATCGAGGCGGTGATCCGCGACCTGACCCAGGGCCGGCCGATGGACCGGCTGGTCTGC
>CAZGTK010000585.1:0-1774 GCA_964528415.1 uncultured Burkholderiales bacterium
CCCCGAGGAAGCCGCCGGCGACGCGTGCGCCGAGGACGCCGTCGCCGCGCTGCGCGAGCTCGCGGCGATCGACCGCCTGCTCGCGCAGGACCACGAGACGCCCGCCATCCTGCGCGCGCTGGACGGCCGCTTCGTGCGCCCCGCGCCCGGCGGCGACCTGCTGCGCACGCCGGCGATCCTGCCCACCGGCCGCAACCTGCACGGCTTCGATCCGTTCCGCATCCCGAGCGCCTACGCGGTGCAGGACGGCGCGCGCCAGGCCGAGCGGCTGCTGGCCCGGCATCGCGACGAGGGCAATTCCCTGCCCGAGTCGGTGGCGCTGGTGCTGTGGGGCACCGACAACCTGAAGACCGAGGGCGGTCCGATCGCGCAGGCGCTCGCGCTCCTCGGCGCGCGGCCGCGTTTCGACAGCTACGGCCGGCTCGCCGGCGCGACGCTGATCCCGCTCGCCGAGCTGGGGCGCCCGCGCATCGACGTGGTCGTGACACTCTCGGGCATCTTCCGCGACCTCATGCCGCTGCAGACTCGGCTGCTGGCGGAGGCCGCTTTCCTCGCCGCCGCCGCGGATGAGCCGGAGGACGCCAACTTCGTGCGCAAGCACGCGCTCGCCTACCAGCGCGCCCACGGCGGCGACCTGGAGACCGCGGCGCTGCGCGTGTTCAGCAACGCCGACGGCGCCTACGGCTCCAACGTGAACCACCTCATCGACGCCAGCCACTGGGACGACGAGGACGAGCTGGCGGAGACCTACACCCGCCGCAAGTGCTTCGCCTACGGCGTCGACGGACGCCCGGTCGCGCACGCCGAGCTCTTGAAGAGCGTGCTGGCGGAAGTCGAGCTCGCCTACCAGAACCTGGACTCGGTCGAGCTCGGCGTCACCACCGTCGACCACTATTTCGACACCCTGGGCGGCATCAGCCGCGCCGTGCGCCGCGCCAAGGGCGGCGCCGTGCCGGTCTACATCAGCGACCAGACGCAGGCCCGGGCGACGGTGCGCACGCTCGCCGAGCAGGTGGCGCTGGAGACGCGCACCCGCGTGCTGAACCCGAAGTGGTACGAGGGCATGCTCAAGCACGGCTACGAGGGCGTGCGCCAGATCGAGACCCACGTCACCAACACGCTCGGCTGGTCGGCCACGACCGGCCAGGTGGCGCCGTGGGTGTACCAGCAGCTGACCCAGACCTTCGTCCTCGACGACGAGATGCGCGCGCGGCTGGCGGCGCTCAACCCGGCCGCCTCGGCGAAGGTGGCGAGCCGCCTGCTGGAAGCGCACGAGCGCCACTACTGGTCTCCCGACGAAGCGGTGCTGGAGGCGCTGCGGCGCGCCGGCGACGAGCTCGAGGACCGGGTCGAGGGCATCCATGCCGCCGCAGCCTAGAGAGGAATCCCCCGCATGAACGTCACCACCGTCCCCGTCTCCTCGATCCGCAAGGCGCCGACGCGCGCCGACGGCGAGGGCAGCGTGCAGGTGCAGCTGGACCCGAACGTAAAGATCGGCGCCGCCAAGGTGTTCGCGGTCTACGGCAAGGGCGGCATCGGCAAGAGCACGACCTCGTCGAACCTGTCGGTCGCTTTCTCCAAGCTCGGCAAGCGCGTGCTGCAGATCGGCTGCGACCCCAAGCACGACTCCACCTTCACGCTGACCAAGAAGCTGATGCCGACCGTGATCGACGTGCTGGAGTCGGTGGACTTCCATTCCGAGGAGCTGCGGCCCGAGGACTTCGTCTACGAGGGCTACAACGGCGTCATGTGCGTCGAGGCCGGCGGCCCGCCG
>CAZGTK010000586.1:0-1773 GCA_964528415.1 uncultured Burkholderiales bacterium
AAGATGCCGCCGCCCAGTCGGGCGAAGATCGAGATCAGCGAGCCGCCGAAGGCGAGGCCCACCATCGGCCGCAGGATTTCCTGCACCGTCGCGCCGTGCGTCGCGCTCGAGTACAGGATCGCGTAGTAGCCGGCGACGCCCAGCAGGCCGAGGCCCACGACCAGCAGGCCGGTCACCGCGCCGCCGCGGAACGCCACCGCGAGGGCCTCGTTCAAGCCCTTGCGCGCCGCTTCCGCGGTGCGCACGTTGGCGCGCACGGAGACGTTCATGCCGATGTAGCCGGCCAGACCCGAGAACGCGGCGCCCACCAGGAAGCCCCACGCGGTGGGCCAGCCGAGCTGCGGGATGAAGCCCATGATCAGGAACAGGATGACCCCGACGATGCCGATGGTCGTGTATTGCCGGTTCAGGTACGCCTGCGCGCCCTGCTGTACCGCCGCGGCGATTTCGCGCATGCGGTCGTTGCCGTCCGGCAGCGCCAGGATGCCCTTGATCCAGAGGCCGCCGAACACCAGCGCCAGCACCGAGCACGCCAGCGCGAGCGTCATTCCTGCAGTCATGATGAACCCCTTTTGCTTTTGGCGGGACCGTCGCGGGCCGGTCCCCGAACCCTGCTACCCTTGGCGTGTGAAACTCTTGTATAAGATATAAAACCCGGGGATTCTAGCATAAGGCCGCGGGCCTGCCGCCAGCCCCGGGGGAGGGCGCCGGGAGGACGTGGCTCGGCGGGGTCGGGCTTCGGTCCCGGGTCGCGGCAGATCGTTCA
The DNA here is from genome assembly GCA_964528415.1 of uncultured Burkholderiales bacterium. GTDB lineage: Bacteria > Pseudomonadota > Gammaproteobacteria > Burkholderiales > UBA6910 > DATIUV01. Next base: position 767 of record CAZGTK010000586.1, read on the forward strand.
CCCCAGAGATACTGAGAGCGGCGAAGTCCTGTTCGACGCGCAGGCCGCACACGACGCAAAGGACATCGAAGCCCGAAAAAGGACGTTATCGTTCCCTCGCGCCCGTTGCGTACTTTGCGGTGAAAGGAATTTCGCGTTTCCCGGCGCGTCCGCGTCTCTTCGGCGAGAATCCGCTCAAACCTTGAACTCGGTCTTGAGCTTCTTCGGCACCGCCACGTTCTTGAGCTGAACGTAAGCAGGCATGCCGTTCCTGTAGGGCGGGTAGTCCTCGCCCTGGATCAGCGGCTCGAGGTAGCGGCGGCACGCCTCGGTGATGCCGAAGCCGTCCGCGGTGATGAAGTTCTTCGGCATCATCTTCTCGCGGTTGGCGACCTCCTTGAGGTCGGCCACGCCGATCGACCACCGGTAGGGCTTGTCGGACTTGCGCACGATGGCGGGCATCACCGCGTTCTTGCCCTTCACCGCCAGCTCGACCGCCGCTTTGCCGAGCGCGTAGGCCTGCTTGACGTCGGTGGCGGAGGCGATGTGCCGCGCGGCGCGCTGCAGGTAGTCGGCCACCGCCCAGTGATACTTGAGCTTGAGCTTCTCGCGCACGATGCTGGCGATCACCGGGCCGACGCCGCCGAGCTGCGCGTGCCCGAACGCGTCCTTGAGCCCCTGGTCGGAGAGGAACTTGCCGTCGGGGCCCTTGACGCCCTCCGACACCACCACCGAGCAGTAGCCGAATTTCTTCACCAGCCCGTCCACCTTCTTCAGGAACCGCGCCTCGTCGAAGGTGACCTCGGGGAACAGGATCACGATCGGCAGCTCCAGGTCCTTGCCCGAGGCGAGACCGCCGGCCGCGGCGATCCAGCCGGCGTGCCGGCCCATCACCTCGAGCACGAACACCTTGGTCGAGGTCTTGGCCATCGAGGCGACGTCCAGCGTCGCCTCCCGCGTCGAGACGGCGATGTATTTCGCCACCGAGCCGAAGCCGGGGCAGCAGTCGGTGATGGGCAGGTCGTTGT
>CAZGTK010000587.1:0-1766 GCA_964528415.1 uncultured Burkholderiales bacterium
CGTGGCGGCCGCCCGCGGCGCGCTGGCGGCCCATGCCGTGCCCCGTTTCGGGCAGGTCCCGGAAGTACGGGCGGCCCTGCGACAGGCCGAACATCCGGGCGCGGCGCTCAACCCGCAGGCACTCGCCAACCTCCGTGCCCTGCAGCTGATCGGCAAGGAGATGGCGACCCTGGCGGCTGCCCGTCCCGGTCTCGTGCCCGAGCCCGCCGCGCTCGGCGCCGACCCGGCGCTGGCCGAAGCGCTGGACCGGGTGGTGTCCGCGGCTGGCCGTCTCAGGGACGACGCCAGCGACGCGCTGCGGGAGCTTCATGGGGAGGTGCACCGGCTTCGCGGCGAGGCCCAGGCCATCGTGATCCAGCGGGCGCGGAAACCCGACGTGGCGGCGGCCGCGCTGGAGCCCGAGCGGCCCCGATGGCACGGTGCGCGGGCGGTGCTCGCGCTGCGCGCCGAGGCTGCCGACGTGGTCAAGGGGGTGCGGCGGGGAACCGGCGCCGGCGGCCGCGAAGTGCTGCTCGAGCCGCTGGAAGCCGTGGCGGCGAACAACCGACTCGAGGCGCTCGACGGGAAGATCCAGTCCGAGACCCAGGCCGTGCTGCGCGCGGTGACCGAACGCGTGCGCGCGGCGGCTCCCGGGCTCTGGCGGTTGACCGAGGCCATTGCCGAACTCGATCTCGCCCTCGCCGCCGGCCGCTTGGCGCTGGCGTTGGATGCCCACGCGCCGGAGCTCGTGAGCGAGCCGCTGGTGGACCTGCGCGGCGCGCGCCACCCCCTGCTGCTGGCAGCCCAGGATGGCGCCGGGAGCGCCCCGGTCACGCCCCTCGATCTGACGCTGGGCGCGGAGCAGCCATTGCTGGTGATCACGGGGCCCAACATGGGCGGCAAGACGGTGGCGCTGAAGACCGTCGGCCTGCTCACGCTGATGGCGCTCGCCGGCCTGCACGTTCCGGCCGCGCCGGGGTCGCGCGTCGGCTGGTTCACGCGCGTGGCGGTGGATATCGGCGACCGCCAGAGCCTGCATCATCACCTGTCCACGTTCGCGGGCCACGTCGAGGTGCTCAAGGGGGTGCTGGCGGGTGCGGACGCCGCGACGCTGGTGCTGCTCGACGAGCTGGGCACCGGAACGGACCCGGACGAGGGGGCGGCGCTGGCCATGGCGGTGCTCGACGAGCTCGCCGCGCGCGGCGTGCGCGGCGTGGTCACCACGCACCTGCCGCGGCTGAAGGCTTTCGCCGACGGCCACCCGCGGCTCACCAACGCCAGCATGCGTTTCGACGACGAGACGCTGTCGCCGACCTACGAGCTGGTCGTCGGGCGGCCGGGCCGCTCCCTCGGCCTGACGATCGCCGAGCGCCGCGGCCTGCCCGCGGAAACCGTAAATCGGGCAAGGGCTTACCTGGCGCGGCAAGGCCCCGCAGACTTGACCTAGGGGTGCCTAGCCGATATTGTTCCGGGTTTCCCCGCGGTCCGTCTTTCTGGAAACTCCATGGAACTTACCGGCGCTGAAATCGTGGTGCGCTGCCTGCAGGCAGAAAAGGTCGAATACGTCTTCGGATATCCCGGCGGCGCCGTCCTCTACCTCTACGACGAGCTCTTCAAGCAGGACAAGATCCAGCACATTCTCGTGCGCCACGAGCAGGCCGCCCTGCACGCGGCCGACGGCTACGCCCGCGCCACCGACCGGGTGGGCGTGGCGCTGGTGACCTCGGGCCCGGGCGCCACCAACGCCGTCACCGGCATCGCCACGGCCTACATGGACTCGATCCCGA
>CAZGTK010000588.1:0-1761 GCA_964528415.1 uncultured Burkholderiales bacterium
CGGCGCGCAGACCGTGGCCGTTTCCGGGCGACGTCATGGGCGTGGGGGCGCCGGCGGCGCCGGGGAGGCGCCGCCGGCCGGCACGTCAGCTCTTGACCGTGCCGCCCTTGGCCTTGCACTCGTCCGCGGACATCGAGACGAATCCCTGGCCCTTGCAGGCGTTGTGGCCCTTGCACTCGTTCTTCGCGGTCTTGCACTCGGCCTGGCCCTTGCAGGCGTTGACGCCGAGGCACTGGACCTTGGCGTCCTTGGCGGCGACGGCGGAGCCGGCGGGCAGCGCGGCGAACACGGCGGCGGCCGCGGCGGCCAGGGCGATGCCGCTCAGTTTGGATGCGGTGGACATGCGTGAACCTCCTCTGAAAGGTGCTGGCGAAAGGGAAGGCGGGCGCGGGCGGCCCCAAGGCCCGTCCTCCCGGAACGTGCGTCCGGCGCCGCCCGCGGGCGGGCGGCGCCTCGAGGGACGCACGCCTAGGTCGGGCGACGCGGGGCGTTCTTACACGGACTTTTGGCGCGGCCGATGCGACAATCGGCACGGGAGGCCGCCATGTCCGACGCCGACGCGATCCTGATGTTCTGGTTGGGCCCGCACCCGCGCTACGCGGAGCGCCGCAAGCTCTGGTTCGGCAAGGACCCGGCGCTCGACGCGGAGCTTGGCCGGCGCTTCGAGGCGCACTGGCGGCGCGCCGCCGCCGGCGAGCTGGACCACTGGAAGGCGAACGCGGACGGCGCGCTCGCGCTGACCATCCTGCTGGATCAGTTCCCGCGCAACATGTTCCGGGATACGCCGGACGCGTTCGCCACCGACGGGCGCGCGCGCGAGGTCGCCGCGCGTGCCATCGCGCGCGGCTTCGATCAGGCCGTGCCGCCGGTCAAGCGATTCTTCTTCTACCTGCCGTTCGAGCACAGCGAGGATCTCGCCGACCAGGAGCGCAGCGTCGCGCTGACGGCGCAGTTTCGAGACGACGCCGAGCTTGCCGACGTCTACGACTATGCCGTCAGGCACCGCGACGTAATCGCGCGCTTCGGACGCTTTCCGCACCGCAACGCGATCCTCGGGCGCCCGTCGACGGACGCGGAGGTCGAGTTCCTGCGCCAGCCCGGGTCGCGGTTCTGAGGTCGCCGGTCAGCCGCCGACGCGGTTTTTCAGCACGCCGATGCCCTCGATCTCGGTCTCCAGCAGATCGCCGGCCTTGAGATACTCGGGCGGCGTGCGCGCGAAGCCGACGCCCTGCGGCGTGCCGGTGGAGATGACGTCGCCCGGCTCCAGCGTGAGGCCGAGCGAGAGCTCGGCGATGATGCGCGGGATCTTGAAGTAGAAGTGGCGCGTGTTGGAGTCCTGCTTGGTCTCGCCGTTGACGCGCGTGATGACCCGCAGGTTGTCCGGGTCGACCTCGTTGGCGGTGACGATCACGGGCCCCATCGGGCAGGTGCCGTCCAGGCTCTTGCCCTTGTGCCACTGGCCGCCGTGGCCGCGCTGCAGGTCCCGTGCCGAGACGTCGTTGATGACCGTGTAGCCGAAGACGTGCCGCATGGCCTCGGCTTCGCCGATGTTCTTGCCGCCGCGGCCGATGATCACGCCGAGCTCCACTTCCCAGTCGAGCTTCGTGGTGACCCTCTCGTCGTACGGAATCGGGTCGGCGGGGCCGGTGACCGCGGTCACCGCCTTGCTGAAGAACACCGGGTGGTCCGGCAGCTGCTGGCCGCTCTGGCGGATCTTTTCGCCCTCCTCGAAGTGCTCGAGATAGTTCCAGCCGACGCAGA
>CAZGTK010000589.1:0-1757 GCA_964528415.1 uncultured Burkholderiales bacterium
GTCGTCACCAGCCTCTCCGGTCAGACCATCGAAATCCTCAACACCGACGCGGAGGGCCGCCTGATCCTGTGCGACGCGCTGACCTACGCGGAGCGCTATGATCCGGAGGTCGTCGTCGACATCGCCACGCTGACGGGCGCGTGCGTCATCGCGCTCGGGCACGTGGCGACCGGTCTTTTCAGCAACGACGACGCGCTGGCGCGCGAGCTGCTGAAGGCGGGCGAGCACGCTTTCGACCGGGCCTGGCAGCTGCCGCTTTGGGACGACTACCAGGAGCAGCTCAAGACCAACTTCGCCGACATGGCCAACATCGGCGGCCGGCCGGCGGGCAGCGTGACGGCGGCCTGCTTTCTGTCGCGCTTCACGCGCAAGTACAAGTGGGCGCACCTGGACATCGCCGGCACCGCCTGGAAATCCGGCAAGGACAAGGGCGCGTCCGGCCGTCCGGTCCCGCTGCTGACGCAGTTTCTGGTCAACCGCGCCGCCGGCTGACCGCGGCGGCGCCGGCCGGTGGCCGGCGCCGCGGATCATCGTCGTGACCCAGATCGACTTCTACACCAAGGCTGAGGACCGGCTGCAAACCGCCTGCCGAATCGCCGCCAAGGCGTGGCAGCAGGGCCTGCGCGTGCTCGTGCTGACGCCCGACGCCGAGGCGACCGATGCCGTCGACCGCCTGCTGTGGACGACGCCGTCGACCGGATTCGTGCCGCACGTGCGCGCGTCCGCTCCGCTGGCGGCGGTGACTCCCGTGATCGTCGATCACGCGGCCGATCCGCTCCCGCACGACGAGGTGCTGGTCAACCTGTGCCGGGAGTGGCCCGCGTTCTTCAGCCGCTTCCAGCGCCTGGTGGAGATCGTCTCGACGGACGAGGCGGACAGCCGCGCTGCGCGCGAGCGCTACCGCTTCTACCAGAGCCGCGGCTATCCGATCCGTCACCACGATCTGAGCGCGCTTGCCAGGCGCCCGGCCGGGCCATGAGCGCGGAGGACGCGCGGCCGCCCGAGGCGACCGATACCGACGAGCTCCTGCGCAAGCTCGACGCGCTCCTGTCGCGTCACCGCCCGGCGCCGGGCGAAGACTCGCTGGAGCAGGCGATCCCGACGCTGACCGACGTGGTGCGCGCCCTGTCCGCGAGCTGGGACGAGGACGACATTCCCACGCTGACCGAAGTGGCCGCCGCGGTGGACGAGGAACATGCCGCGGCAGCCGTGCACGCGCGGGACGCGGATCAGCCGGCGGCTTCGGCCGAGGCCGTTCCTCCGGTCGAGGAAGCGGCAACGGCGGCCGCGCCGGAGCCGGCCGCCGCCTCGACCCCCATCGACGAGCTCGCGATGCGGGTCCAGGACACCCTGCTGCGACACCTCGGCGCGGCGCTCGAACGGCTTCCCGAAGCGGAACGCGGCGAGCTGATGCGGCGCGTCGCGCGGGAGCTCGCCGACATCGCCCATGGCGGTCCGGGCGATCAATCGGCGAGCGCCGAGGACGCGCCGCCCCTCGCGTCCGAGCCTGGCGCGCCCGTCCCGACACCGGCGCCGGCGCCCCGCGTCGCCGCGTTCCGCCGGGATGCGTTGGCTATAATACGCAGCTTTCCGCTGAAACCTTCCCCGATGGAACTCGCCAAGAGCTTCGAGCCGCACGCCGTCGAAGGCCGCTGGTACGGCTGGTGGGAGCAGTCCGGCTTCTTCCGTGCCCAGGCCGAAAGCGCCAAGCCCGCGTATTGCATCATGCTGCCGCCGCCGAACGTAACCGGCACGCT
>CAZGTK010000590.1:0-1754 GCA_964528415.1 uncultured Burkholderiales bacterium
GCTGCTGCTCGCCCCCGGACAGCTGGCGCGGGTAATGGTGCACCCGCTCCTTGAGGCCCACGCGGTCGAGCAACGCAAGCGCAGCTTCGCGCGCGTAGCGCTGCCCGGCCAGTTCCAGCGGCAACGTGACGTTCTCCAGCGCGGTGTACATCGGCAGCAGCTGGAAGGACTGGAACACGAAGCCGATGTTGTCCCGGCGCAGCGCGGCGCGGCCGTCCTCGTCCAGCGAGAACAGGTCGACGCCGTCGAAGAGAACCTCGCCCGCGGTCGGCACGTCCAACCCCGCGAGCAGCCCGAGCAGCGTCGTCTTGCCCGATCCCGAGGCGCCGACCACGGCGACCGCCTCGCCGGATTCGATTTCGAGGCTCACATCGCTCAGAATGGCGAGCGATCGCGGGCCCATGGCGACCTGCTTGGTCAGCCCGGTCGCGCGAAGCAGGGGTTTTCTGGATGGTGTCATGAAAAAAGCGTTGTTCCTGTTCTTGTGCCTGGTCTCGGCGAGCGCGTCAGCCGCTGCGCCGGCGCTGCTGGTATTCGGCGACAGCCTCTCGTCGGGCTACGGCCTGCCTGCGGGCGCGGGATGGGTGAGTCTGCTCGAGCGCCGGCTCGCGGAACACGGATTCCCGCACCGGGTGATCAACGCCAGCGTGTCCGGAGAGACGACGCTGGGCGGCAAGAACCGGATCGGGCAGGCGCTGAGAGAGCATCAGCCGAGTATTGTAATCGTCGAGCTGGGCGGAAACGACGGTCTGCGCGGGCTGGGCCTTTCGACCTCGCGCTCCAACCTGACCGAGATCGTGCGCGACGCCAAGCGGGCCGGAGCGGGAGTCCTGCTGGTCGGCGTTCGGCTGCCGCCCAACTACGGCAGGACGTACACCGAAAAGTTCCAGCAGCTCTTTGCCAACGTGGCCAAGGAGGAGAAGGTCCCGCTGGTGCCGTTTCTGCTGGAAGGCTTCGGCGAGCACCCGGAGTACTTCCAGCCCGACGGCATCCACCCGGGCGCCGAAGCACAGCAGCGCATGCTGGACAACGTCTGGCCGAAGCTGAAACCGCTGCTGAAGCGGTAGGCGGCGCCTTGTAAGGATGCCGGCAGGGCGCCGACTAAGCCACCGAAGCGGGGCAGTGGCCGACGTCGGCGCGCTATCCCAACAACCTGGCGCAGGCCGACTGCGCGCTCGCAGCGACCCGGGAGACTCGCATGACCAAGTCGCGATTCGCACTGCTCGCCGTCATCGCCGGCCTGGCCGTGGCGTTCTTCCTGTTCGACCTCGGGCGCTTCCTCAGCCTCGATTTCTTCAAGGCGCAGCAGGCCGCCATCATGGCGACCTTCGACGCCAGTCCGCTGGCGACTGCGGCCGTTTTCTTCGCCGTCTACGTCGCCGTCACCGGACTGTCGCTGCCGGGCGCGGCGCTGATGACGCTGGTGGCGGGGGCGATCTTCGGCCTGCTCTGGGGAACGGTGATCGTCTCCTTCGCATCGACGATCGGCGCCACCCTCGCCTTTCTCGCCAGCCGCTTCCTGTTCCGGGACGCGGTGCAGACCCGTTTCGGCGAGCGGCTGAGTGCCGTCAACCGCGGCGTCGAAAAGGAAGGCGCCTTCTACCTGTTCACGCTCCGGCTCGTTCCCGCTTTCCCGTTCTTCGTGATCAACCTGGCCATGGGGCTCACACCCCTGCCGGCGCGTACCTTCTACTGGGTCAGCCAGCTCGGCATGCTGCCGGGACCGCTCGTCAACGTGAATGCCGGCACCCAGA
>CAZGTK010000591.1:0-1749 GCA_964528415.1 uncultured Burkholderiales bacterium
CCATGTGCGCGGGCCCGCGCACCTGGACGCTGGTGAAGATGTTCTGGTAGTCGACCGCCATGATTGCCTCCCCCGTGTCAGCGCCACACCGGCAGCTCGAGCCACCAGTTCCACCACTCCGGCCAGCCCCGCGTCCAGAACGGGCCGCTGATGATGATGCACACCGCGCTCCAGAACCCGGCCGACAGCGCCAGGAACAGGCCGAGCCGGTGGATCCCCAGCGTGCCGATCGAATAGCCGATGAAATCGCGGAAGTAGCCGTTTTCGTGCTCCGCGGTCTTGACCGGCTCGCCCTCCTTCGGGTTCGACGCCGACAGCACCAGCGAGCCGTGCAACGCCAGCGCCAGCGTCGTGGTGAAGAAGAACGACACCGCGATCATGTGCGCCGGGTTGTAGTGGAAGTGCAGGTACTGGTAGCCGACGTTGGACACCCAGTCCAGGTGGCTGAAGATGCCGTACGGGAAGCCGTGTCCCCACGCGCCCAGCAACAGCGGGCGAAACACCACCAGCGTCACGTAGGCGAAGATCGCGAAACCGAACGCGACCGGCACGTGATAGCCCATGCCGAGCTTGCGGCAGATCTCCACCTCGCGCAGCGCCCAGGACACGAACGCGCCGATGGCGCAGATGGTGATGATCTGCCACAGCCCGCCCTCCTTGAGCGGCGCCAGCCCGAGCCCGTAACCGAGGTCCGGCGGCGCGATGCTGATCTGCCACAGGTTCCAGGTCGGCCCGATGGCGGCGCCGTAGACGATCAGAGCGGTGCCGAGGATCGAGAAGAAGATCGTCGTCACCCCGAAGAAGCCGACGTAGAAGGGCCCGACCCAGAAGTCGAACAGATCCCCCCCGAGCAGCGTGCCGCCGCGAACGCGGTACTTTCTTTCAAAACTGAGCATGGCCATTGGTCAGATCCTCCGGTCGCAAACCCTTTTCCCTGGGCCTTTCACCTGCGATTGCTCCGGTGGCGAGCGGGGCACGGGCATTGCCCGCCCCGCCCGCCGCCGGCGGCGCGGACGGTTAGACCGTGCTCGCCTTCGACACCCTGGCCACCGGGGCTGCCGGCGGGGGTGCGAGCTGAGACATCTTCTTCGCCGCAGTCGCCTTGCGCGGTCCCTCGAGCCAGTTGAACCGGTCGGTGCTGAGCAGGATGAAATGGATCAGCAGCGCCAGGACGAACAGGAAGACGAACAACGCGACCAGGGTTCTGCGCGGGTCGAAGAGAAGCCAGATTCGCCACATGTTGTAGCCTCCTTAAACGATGTACGGCATGAAAGAGTTCACCGCCGCCTTCACGCCGTCGATCATCGACGTGTAGCCTTCGGCTCCCGGCAGCCAGGGCCGCCAGTTCCACGCCAGGATGTGGGCGATGATGGCGATCACCGTGAAGACGATGAAGCTCATCACGAAAATGCTGTGAAACTCTTTTGCCTCGTTCTCGGTAAGGCCTGACATCGATTTGTCTTCAGCCATAGGAACACCTCCGGATTTGCCTTGCGGCCGTTACCGCGCCCGCCCCGCGCGGCTGGGATCGCCGGGAGATGCTTCGCCCCGGCGCGCTTACCGCCCGGAGCGACCGGGACGATAACTGGGTTCCGGGAGGCGCTCCGGCGCGCGCACAAGGCGCGCCGCCCTCCCGGACAATTCGGTTTGCAGCAGCGCGGCTGCGGCGCGCGGCGCTCATGCCGCACGTCCTCCGGCCAGCGCCGCGTGGGCGCGCGCGACGCGCGCCGCGCCGACGCGCTCCTCGCC
>CAZGTK010000592.1:0-1742 GCA_964528415.1 uncultured Burkholderiales bacterium
CGTAGATGCCGCCGAGGATGATGACGATCAGAAGCAGCCCCCACAGCGAGTCGCGGCCGGAGACCAGGATCTCGCGCAGCGGCGCGCGCGGCTGGCGCGGCAGGTCGAGGACGCGGGCGCGCACGTAGATCGCCGCCATCAGCATGAGCCCCAGCACGATGCCGGGTATCACGCCGGCCATGAACAGCTTGCCGACCGAAGTCTCCGTCGCCGCGCCGTACACCACCATCACGATCGAGGGCGGGATCAGGATGCCCAGCGTGCCGGCGTTGCAGATCACGCCGGCGGCGAACGGCTTCGGGTAGCCGGCCTTGACCATACCGGCGATGACGATCGAGCCGACGGCGACGACGGTGGCCGGCGACGAGCCGGACACGGCGGCGAACAGCATGCAGGCGAACACCGAGGCCATCGCCAGGCCGCCGCGCAGGTGGCCGAGGCAGGCGATGGCGAAGCGGATCATCCGCTTCGCGACGCCGCCGGTGGTCATGAACGCGCCGCCGAGGATGAAGTAGGGGATCGCCAGCAGCGTGAAGTGCTCGGAGGTCTCGAACAGCTTGAGCGCCAGCGAGGCGAGCGAGTCCTGGCCGAAGAACAGGATCGTCAGCACCGACGACAGGCCCAGCGACACCGCCACCGGCACGCCCATCAGAATGAACAGGAACAGCAGGCATAACCGGATCGCGGTGGTCACCGGGCGCTCCCGTTCGCCTCGGCCACGTCGGCCCGGAGCTTGAGCGCGTCCTCGGCCTCGTCGCCGAGGATGCGCACGTCCTTGCCGGTGATCGCGCCCCAGAACAGCTGCAGGAAGCGGAACGCCAGCAGCGCGAAGCCGATCGGCAGCACCAGCCGCGGAACCCACTGCGGGATCGGCACGTCCTGCATGATGATGCCGATCGTGTACATCTTGGCGACGTAGACGTAGCCGCCGTAGAGGAAGATGGCGGCGTAGACCACGCCGAGCAGGGCGGCGACGCCGGCCAGCACCCGCGCCACCTGGGACGGCAGGATCTTGATCAGGGCGTCGACGCCGATGTGCGCGTGCCCGCGCACGCCGTAGGACATGCCGAGGAAGATCAGCCACGCGAACAGCGTGGTGACCACCTCCAGCGCCCAGACGAAGCTGTAATTGAAGACGTAGCGCGCGATGACCTGCGTGAACGAGATCGAGGTCATCACGGCGAGGAGGAGGGCGATGAGGCCCTCCTCCAGCCTGCCGAGCCAGCCCAGCTTCACCGCCGCGTCTCCCGCGTCGGCTGCGGGTGCGTTACTGGTTCGCCTTCAGCGCGGCCTTGATGAGGTCGGCGCCGATGTCGGGCTCGAACTTCTTCCACACCGGCTCCATGGACTTGCGCCACGCCGCCAGGTCCTCCTTCGAGAGCTTCTGGATCCTGGCCTTGCCGGCTTCCTCGATGCGCTTGCGGTCGGCGTCGTTGATGTCCGCGGCGAGCTTGTTGGCGTAGGCGGTTGCCTCCGCCATCGCCTCGGCCAGGCCCTTGCGCACGTCGGCCGGGAGGCCGTCCCACCAGCCGGCGTTCGTGACCACCATGTACTCGATCAGGCCGTGGTTGGTCTCGGCGATGGTTTTCTGCACCTCGTGGAACTTCTGCGAGTAGATGTTGGACCAGGTGTTCTCCTGCCCGTCCACCACGCCGGTCTGCAGCGCCTGGTAGACCTCGCTGAACGCCATTTTCTGCGGGTTGGCGCCAAGCGCGCGGAACTGCGCCTCCAGCACGTCGGAC
>CAZGTK010000593.1:0-1739 GCA_964528415.1 uncultured Burkholderiales bacterium
CCGGCGAGCTGGTGAATTTCGTCGCCAGCCAGGTGGGCGGCAAGGGCGGCGGGCGAGCGGACATGGCCCAGGCCGGCGGCACCGATCCGGCCCGGCTGCCGGCGGCGCTCGACTCGGTCGTCGACTGGGTCCGCGAGCGGGCAGGGTGATCCGGCCGGCGAGGGTCGGCGCATGACGAAGCCCCAAAACGGCAAGGCCTTCTGGCGCCCGGACATGACGCCCGCGGTGCTGAACGCGCGCAGCCCGGGGCACCTGCCCGGGCTGGTCGGCATGGAGGTGCTGCGCGTCGAGGACGGCATCCTCGAGGCGCGCCTCCCGGTGCGCAGGGAGCTGATGGCGACCAACGGATTTCTGCACGCGGCCTCGGTGATCGCGCTCGCGGATACCTCCTGCGGCTACGCCACGCTGGCGCACCTGCCGCCCCACGCCAGCGGCTTCACCACCATCGAGCTGAAGGCGAACCTGCTCGGCACCGTGCGCGAAGGCGGCATCCGCTCGATCGCCACGGCGCAGCATCTCGGCAAGAGCACGCAGGTCTGGGACGCGGTCGTCACCGACGAGGCGACCGGTCGCAAGATCGCGCTGTTCCGCTGCACCGAGATGATCCTCTACCGGAAGGACTAGCGGCGGGGCCGGGGCGCGGCTCGCCGCCGGACGTCGTCGCATGGAAGGTCTCGCCGGCTGGACCGAGTACACGCGCTTCGTCATCACGCTGGTGGCGGTGCTCGACCCGTTCTTCATCGTTCCGTTCTTTCTCGCCTACACCAGCGGCCGCAGCAACGACGAGCGCCGCCGCCTCGCCCGGGTCGTGACGCTGACGGTCGCGGCCGTGCTGAGCGGCTTCGCGCTGGCCGGCGAGGCGGTGCTCACCTTCCTCGGCGGCAGCCTCGCCTCGTTTCGCGTCGGCGGCGGGCTGGTGCTGCTGCTGATGGCGCTCGCGATGCTTAACGCCGAGCCGGGCGGCCTGCGTCAGTCCGAGCAGGAGGCGGTGGAATTCCAGGCGCGCGCCACCGGCGGCGTGGTGCCGCTCGCGATCCCGCTGCTGGCGGGTCCGGGCGCGATCAGCCTGGTGATCCTGACGGTCGAGCGCGGCAGCGGCGTGGCGCACCACGCCGTGGTCATCGCCTGCGTGCTGGCGGTGTGCGCGCTCTTGTGGGTGATGCTGCGGCTGGCGGCGCCGATCGGCGCCCGGCTCGGCACCACCGGGCTGAACGTCGCCACGCGGCTGCTGGGCCTGCTGCTGACGGCGGTGGCCGTCGAGACCATGGCCGTCGGCCTCAGGCAGCTGCTGCCGGGGCTTGCCGGGTAGGCGGGGCCTAGAAGGGCAGCTGCGCGTCGGGCCTGGCCGTCTTCAGGACGCGGCGGAACTCCTCCTGGATGCGCTTGAGCGCCGCCTCGTCGTCGGCCTCGAAGCGCAGCACCACCACCGGCGTCGTGTTGGAGGACCGGGCGAGGCCGAAGCCGTCCCGGTACTCCACGCGCAGCCCGTCGAGGGTGATCACGTTCTCGGCGCCCGGAAACGTCGCGGTCTTCTGCAGCTCGTCGATCAGCGCGTAGTTCTCGCCCTCCTTGAGCTTGATCTGCAGCTCCGGCGTCGACACCGCGTCGGGGATGCCGTTCAGCGTCGCGGTGACGTCCTTCTGCTTCGACAGGAACTCGAGCAGCCGCGCGCCGGCGTAGAGGCCGTCGTCGAAGCCGTACCAGCGCTCCTTGAAGAAGATGTGGCCGCTCATCTCGCC
>CAZGTK010000594.1:0-1739 GCA_964528415.1 uncultured Burkholderiales bacterium
GCGCGTGGAGCGTCAGCCGCTTCAAGGGCCTGGGCGAGATGAGCCCCGAGCAGCTGTGGGAAACCACCCTCAACCCCGACACCCGCCGCGTGCTGCCGGTCGCCGTCGACGCCGCCGAGCGCGACGCGTCGCTGGAGACGTTCAACATGATGATGGCGCGCGAGAACGCGTCGCAGCGGCGGGAGTGGATGGAGGCGTTCGGCGACCTGGTGGAAGCCGACATCTCCTGACCGAAACGGTAGAAGACCATGTCCGACCAGAAGAGACTGTTCGAGGGCGGCGAGGACGTCGCGCTCGCCGAGCGCGGATCGCCGCCGAAGCCCGCCGCCGGCGGTGGCGGCGGCCGCGAGCTGCCGCCGCACTTCGCGCCGCTCGCCGGCGATCTCGGCGACGTGCTGCCGCTCGGCCGCTACGCCGCCACGCAGTACCTGCAGTACGCCGTGTCCACGGTCAAGGACCGCGCGCTGCCGCGCGTCGGCGACGGCCAGAAGCCGGTGCAGGCGCGCATCCTGTACTCGCTGTGGGAGATGGGCGGGCGCTCCGGCACGCCGCGCAAGAAGTCCGCCCGGGTGGTCGGCGACGTGCTCGGCAAGTTCCATCCGCACGGCGACGCCTCGGTGTACGACGCGCTGGTGCGCCAGGCGCAGGATTGGACGCTGCGCTACCCGCTGGTGGACGGCGAGGGCAACTTCGGCTCGCGCGACGGCGACGATCCGGCGGCGATGCGCTACACCGAGTCGCGCCTGACGAAGTTCGCCGAGGTGCTGCTGGCCGAGCTCGACCAGGGCACGGTGGACTTCGCGCCCAACTACGACGGCTCGCTCAGCGAGCCGAAGCTGCTGCCGGCGCGGCTGCCGGTGGTGCTGCTGAACGGCGCCTCCGGCATCGCCGTGGGCATGGCGACCGAGATCCCGCCGCACAACCTGCACGAGGTGGCGCGGGCGACGGTCGCGCTGATCCGCAATCCGAAGCTCGATCTCGCCGGCCTGATGGCGCACCTGCCGGGGCCGGACTTCCCCGGCGGCGCGCAGATCATCACGCCGCGCGAGGAGATCGCGCAGGCCTACGCCAGCGGTCGCGGCTCGGTGCGCGTGCGCGCGCGCTGGACGATCGAGCGGCTCGCGCGCGGCCAGTGGCAGCTGGTCGTGACCGAGCTTCCGCCCGGCGCCTCGGCGCGCAGGGTGCTGGAGGAGATCGAGGCGCTCACCAACCCGCAGCCGAAAGCCGGCAAGAAGTCGCTCTCGCCCGAGCAGCTGCGCGAGAAGCAGCTGATGCTCTCGATGCTGGACCGCGCCCGCGACGAGTCCGACCGCGCCCATCCGGTGCGGCTGGTGTTCGAGCCGAAGACCTCGCGCGTCGACGAGAGCGAGTTCATCCGGCTGCTGCTGGCGAAGACCAGCCTCGAGACCAACGCGCCGATGAACCTGACGATGGTCGGGCTCGACGGCCGGCCCACCGTCAAGCCGCTCGCCGACGCGCTGGCGGAGTGGATCGAGTTCCGTTTCACCACCGTCACGCGGCGCACGCAGCACCGCCTCGACAAGGTGCTGGACCGCGTCCACGTGCTCGAGGGGCGCCTGATCGTCCTGCTGAACGTCGACAAGGTGATCCGGATCATCCGCAACGCCGACGAGCCCAAGGCCGAGCTGATGGCCGCGTTCAAGCTCTCCGAGCGCCAGGCCGAGGACATCCTCGAGATCCGCCTGCGCCAGCTGGCGAAGCTGGAGCACATCAAGGTG
>CAZGTK010000595.1:0-1738 GCA_964528415.1 uncultured Burkholderiales bacterium
CATGTACGCGCGCGGGCGCGGCGTCGCGCCCGACGCGGGCCGGGCGCTGGCCTGGAGGGAACGGGCGGCGCAGCTGGGCGACCCGGCCGCGCAGTTCATCGTCGGCCAGATGTACGCCCGCGGCAACGGCGCGCCGCAGGACCTCGCCAAGGCGCGGTCGTGGCTGGAGCGGGCCGCCGCGCAGGGGCACCCCAACGCGCAGCTCGCGCTGGCGGAACTGCTGGTGGACAAGGACGGCGCCGCGAGCCGCAAGGAAGCGACCGCGTGGCTGGAGCGGGCGGCGTCGGCCGGGCTGGTGGAGGCCAAGTTCGCGCTCGCCGACGAGCTGGACTTCGGCCCGGCGGGACCGCCCGCCGCGCAGCGCGCGCAGGACCTGCGCGCGGCGGCCGGCCAGAGCGTCGCCGAAGGCAACCGCATCCACGAGCGCAATCGCGCCGAGCAGTTCGCCTACAGCAGCACCTGGTGGGGAACGCAGCGCTGGCAGCCCAACGTCTGGGTCGGCTACTCGAGCTGGCCGTACGCGAGCGGCTGGGGCTACGGCGTCGGCTTCAGCAACTCGCCGTGGGGGCGCGGGTGGTGGTGAGCCGGTGCGGCTGGCGGGAAAAAAGGCCCGGGATCCCGGGCCTTTTCGCTCCAGGCGCCGCGAGGCTCAGTACTTGACCGAGCAGCCGTAGGGCGGCGCGCTCGCGACCGTGACCGGCTTGCCGGCCTTGGCCTCGTCGAGCGCGGCGGCGACGAAGTTCTTCGCCGTCTTCACGTCGGCGGGATTGGTCGAGCGCTTGTCGTCGATGCCGCCGGCGTAGATCACGGTCCCCTTCGGATCGATCACCCACATGTGGGGCGTCGTCTTGGCGCCGTAGAGCTGGCCCACCTTGCCGTCGCGATCCAGCATCAGGGCGGTGGGCGCTGCCTTCCAGTCGGCGAGGACCGCCTTCGACTGCTCGGGCGACTTGAAGTCGCCATGGCCCGGGTTGGTCGAGTTGATCACGAGCCAGACCACGCCCTGGGCGGTGTACCTGCTCTGCAGGTCCTGCATGTTGCCGGTGCCGTAGTGCTTCACCACGAACGGGCACTCGGAGTTGAACCACTCCAGAACGACGTACTTGCCGCGGAAGTCGGAGAGCTTGTGGCTCTTGCCGTTCACGTCGGTGAGGGTGAAGTCGGCGGCGCTCTGGCCCGCGGCGACCGCGGCCGAGGCGGCGGGGGCAAAGGCGAGCGACAGCGCGGCGATGGAGACGGCGGAAAGCAGCTGTTTCATGGAGACTCCTTTCGTCAGCGTAGCGAGAGGGCGGGGGAAGCGGCTCCCGGCAGCGCGGCGAGGGCGTCCAGCACCACGGTCCGGGTCAGCAGTTCGGGCAGCAGCACCGGCGCCGACGCGGCGCCGGGCGGATACAGCGCATAGACCGGCACGCCGTTGCGGCCGAGGCCGGCCAGGGCGGCGGTGATCGCGGCGTCCTGGCGCGTCCAGTCGGCCCGCATCAGCACGACGCCGCGCTGGTCGAACGCGCGCGCGACGTCGTCCGTGTCCAGCACCAGGCGCTTGTTGACCTGGCAGGTGACGCACCACGCCGCCGTGAAGTCGATGAACACGGCGCGGCCGGCGGTGCGGTGCTCGGCGAGCGCCTGCGCGGAAAACGGCTGCCAGCGATCGGCCGCGGCGCCGTCCGCGCGCGGCGCTTCGCGCGCCGGCCAGGCGATGGCGATCGCCGCGACCAGGGCGGCGAGCGCGGTCGCGGAC
>CAZGTK010000596.1:0-1737 GCA_964528415.1 uncultured Burkholderiales bacterium
GCCGCGATCGCCAGGTTGTAGCGCAGGCGCCGCGTGCGAAACTGCACCTGGCCGGCGGTCATGCCTTTCAGATCGAGGGATACGCGCCAGCCGGAGAGGTCCACGTCGTAGAGTCGCGCCGCCGCGGCCATGACCAGGTCGGTGCGCGCGCGCAGCGCCGCGGCCAGCGCCGCCGGATCCGCGAGCGGCGCGCTCGCGGCGAGGGGATGCGTTGGCGTCCTCATCCGGCGTCGAGCAACGGCAGCAAGTCCTTCTCGATGCGCTCCGGCGTATTCTTGGGCGCGTAGCGTTCGAGCACGGTGCCGTCGCGGCCGACGAGGAACTTGGTGAAATTCCACTTGATCGCCTCGCTGCCCAGCAGGCCGGGCTCGGCCGCCTTCAGGTAGCGGTAGAGCGGGTGCGCGTGCTCGCCGTTGACGTCGATCTTGGCGAACAGCGGGAAGGTCACGTCGTACTTCGACTCGCAGAAGGTCTTGATCTCGGCCTCGTCGCCGGGCTCCTGGCCGCCGAACTGGTTGCAGGGAAAGCCCAGCACGGAAAAGCCCCGGGCCTTGAACTTGCGCTGCAGCGCCTCCAGCCCGGCGTACTGCGGCGTGAACCCGCATTCGCTGGCGACGTTGACCACCAGCAGCACCTGGCCGCGGTAGTCGGCGAGCTTCTTCTGCTTGCCGTCGATGGTGCGGGCGGAAAAATCGTAGACGGTCGGCTGTTTCACGCGGTCCTCCGGGTCGAACCCGTATGATGCCCGAGCCGGCCGCGCCGCGGCAGGGGACGGCGCCGCGTTTCCCGGCGCCGCCGGGCGGGCTATGATGCGCGTTCCCATCGTCCCGGCCCGCAGCGTCCTTCCGTGCTCACCCTCAACGTCATCGGCTGCGGCCGCGCCGGCAAGACCCTGGCGCGGCTGTTTGGCGGCACCCGCATCGTGCGGCTGCAGGATCTGCTCGACCGCAGCCCGGAGCTGGCGCAGGCCGGCGCCGCGTTCGCTCGAGCCGGCCGCGCGGTGGCGCGCCTGGACCAGGCGCAGCCGGCGGACCTGTGGCTCGTGTCGACGCCGGACGCGGTGATCGCGGAGGCGTCCGACGCGCTCGCGCGCTCGGGACGGCTGCGCGCCGGCGACACGGTGTTCCATCTGAGCGGCGCCCACGCCTCGACGCTGCTCTCGGCGTGCGCCGAACGCGGCGCGGCGGTGGCGAGCGTGCATCCCGTCAAGAGCCTGGCCGATCCCGAGGCGGCGGCGGCTTCGTTCGCCGGCACCTGGTGCGGCGTCGAGGGCGACGCGCAGGCGCTGGCGGCGCTCCGGCCGGTGTTCGCCGGGCTCGGCGCGCGGCTGTTCGACGTCGACGCGCGGCACAAGACGATCTACCACGCCGCCAGCGTGATCGTGTGCAACAACCTGGTGGCGCTGATGGAGGCGGGACTGCGCGCCTACGGCAAGGGCGGCCTGCCGCACGACCAGGCGCTGGCGGTGATGGAGCCGCTGGTGCGGGAGACCCTCGACAACGTTTTCCGGCTGGGGCCGGTCAAAGCGCTGACGGGGCCGGTGGCGCGCGGCGACGTCGCCACGGTGGCGCGCCAGCTCGACGCGCTCGCGGCGTGGGACGCCGACGTCGCCGCGGTCTACCGCGACCTCGGCCGCTTCGCGCTCGAGCTCGCGCGCGCGCCGGGCGCGGCGCCGCCGGCGGCGCGGGAGGCGCTGGCGGGGCTGGTGGCCGCGCCGGCGAAGGTCCACCCGGAGGG
>CAZGTK010000597.1:0-1734 GCA_964528415.1 uncultured Burkholderiales bacterium
GGTTGTTCTTCTTCAGCGCCCAGTGCGCCCAGGTGACGGTAACGCCGGACGTCAGCAGCAGCAGCGTGTTCAGCGCCGGTATGCCCCACGCGCCCATCGGCGTGAAGGTGGTCTCGATGCCGGGCCCAGCGGTCGGCCACTGCGCGCTGAAGTCCGGCCAGAGGAGCCGCTGCTCGGGGCTGCCGAGGTCGGGCACGGCGATCGCGCGCATGTAGAACAGCGCGCCGAAGAACGCCGCGAAGAACATCACCTCGGAGAAGATGAACCAGCTCATGCCCCAGCGGTAGGAGATGTCGACCTGCTGGTTGTACTTGCCGCCCTCGCTCTCGCGGATGACGGTGCCGAACCAGCCGAACATCATCACCGTGATGACGAGCAGGCCGAGGATCAGCGATGCCCAGCCGATGCCGCCGATGTCGTTGAACAGGAAGACGGCGCCGAGCGCCAGCAGAAACACGCCGATGGATCCGACGATCGGCCAGTGCGACGGCTGCGGCACGTAGTAGCCGCCGGTATGGGTTGCCATGCTTGCCTCTCCTCTCCAGTCCCTGAGTCTCGGTGCTGCCGTTATCCCTGAGCCGTTACCACCCGGACCACCGTGACGATGGTCACCACGAACAAGACCGCCAGCACGATTCCGGCGGCAATGAAATGCGCCGGCCGGAGGTGCTTCACCTGCTCGTGCGCTGCCGCCTTGCGCACCCCTAAAAACGCCGACAACACCGCCCCCACCGCCGCGATCGGGCCGGGCTTTCGCTCGCCCGGGCCGGCCATCGCCGCGGCCGCGCCGGCGCCGGCGCCGGCGCCGCGCTGACGCCCGACGAACCCGCGACGGTGAACAGCGTGAACGACAGCGTCACCGTGTTCACGTCCTTCGGCAACGCCGGATCGATGACGAACACGGTCGGCATCTTGCGCGTCTCGTTGGGCTGCATGCGCTGCTGCGAGAAGCAGAAGCACTCGAGCTTCTTGACGTGCTCGACGGCCAGCTGCGGGCCGTAGCTCGGGATCGCTTGCGCCGCCACGGCCGTGCCGCTCGGGTTGGTCAGCTCGAAGGTCACCTGCACCAGCTCGCCGGGGTGTACCTGGACCTGGCGCTGGCTGGCGGAGAAGCGCCACGGCAGATCGCCGTGGACGTTGGTGTCGAACTGGACCGTGACCAGCCGCGACGCATCGACCTGGGTGTTCACGACCTTGTCGGCGCGGCCGACGTCGCGGATGCCGGTGACCTCGCAGAACTTCTCGTAAAGGGGCACCAGCGCGAAGCCGAAGCCGAACATGCCGATGGCGATCACCACCAGCCGGGTCAGCAGCGCACGGTTGCGGGCCGCGTCGCTCATCGGGACAGCAGCCCCTGCTTGATCAGGAAACCGATGAAGATCGCCGCCGCGATGCTGGCCAGGATCAGGGCCAGCCGCAGGTTCTTCGCTCGGTTCCGCTCGTCGCGCATTGTCGTTGTCATGGATCACGGGGGCCGCAGCCCCCGCCCGCGTTACTTGACGACCGGCGGCGTCTCGAACGTGTGGTACGGCGCCGGCGTCGGCAGGGCCGTCCACTCGAGGCTGTCCGCGCCTTCCCACGGCCGCTCCGGCGCCTTCTCGCCGCTGCGGATCGCCTTCAGGATGATGTAGAGGAACAGGATCTGGGCGAAGCCGAAGCCGAACGCGCCCACCGTCGACATCATGTTGAAGTCGGTGAACTGCAGCGCGTAGTCCGGAATGCGCCGCGGCATGC
>CAZGTK010000598.1:0-1722 GCA_964528415.1 uncultured Burkholderiales bacterium
TCACCGCGTAGCACACCAGGTGCGGGTGGCCGGCGAACGCGGCGTCGAACTCGCGAAACGCGCGCTCCAGCGCCGCGCGCGAGTAGACGTAGCACGGCGTGCCGAAACGCTCGGCGATGAACGGCAGCGGCACGCCCTCGGCGTGCAGCACGCCGTCGCGGCGGTGAAACTCGGTCATTGCTTCTTCCCGGCCTGGTCGGTCCCGGCCGGCTCCGGCGCGGGCAGGTAGAGCGGGCCCTTCACGCCGCAGGCGGCGAGGAACAGCGCAACGAGGAGGGAGAGGAGGACGGCGCGCATCGCGGGAGCTCGTGCAATCCCCGCGATGATAGCCGATCGGCGCTCAGCCGTAACGCTTGAGCTCGCGCCGCAGCGCGCGGTGCTCGGGGCAGACGCGCGCCACCAGCGCCCAGAACCGCGGCGAGTGGTTGAGCTCGCGCAGATGGGCGAGCTCGTGGGCGATCACGTAGTCGACGAGGTGCGGCGGCAGGTGCAGCAGCCGCCGGTTGAGCAGGACGCGCCCGGCGGAGGAGCAGCTGCCCCATTCGCTGCGCGAGCTGGACAGGCGGATGACGGGGAGCCGCACCTCCAGCGCCGGCGCCAGCGCGGCGGCGCGCTCGTGGAAGATCGCGAGCGCCTGCTCGTCGTACCATGCGGTCACCAACCGCTCGGCGACGGCCGGCGAGGCCGCCTGCGGGTGCGACACCACCAGCGTGCCGCCGACGCGCTCCACCGGCCACAGCCGCGCCGCGCGCTCGAGCCGCAGCGTCAGCGTGCCGCCCAGCCACGGCACGGCGTCGCCGTCGCCCCAGGACGTTTCCTGCGACGGCCGCGCCGCGGCCTCGGCCAGGCGCTTGAGGATCCAGCGCGCCTTGTCGGCCAGCACGGCCTCGATGGCGGCAACCGAGGCGCCGTAAGGCGCGCTGACCTGCAGGCTGTCGCCGTCGATGCGCATGACCACGTTGCGCATGCGCCGGCGGCGCGTCAGCACGTAGGGAACCTCGCGGTCGTCCAGGCGCGTCACGCGCAGCTTCGCCTCGGACCGCGCGGCCACGTCAGGCCCCCGGCGCGTCGATGCGCGTCATCTCGGTTTCGATCCAGTCTTCCACGTCGCGGATCACCTCGGCGGCGTCCCGGCCCTGCGTGGCGATCGCCGGGCCGACGCTGACGGTGATGGTGCCGGGATGCTTCACGAAGCTGTTCTTCGGCCAGAACCGGCCGGCGTTGTGCGCCACCGGCACCACCGGCGCGCCGGTCTCCACCGCGAGCACGGCGCCGCCGGAGCGGTACCGTCCGCGCTCGCCGGGGCGCACGCGCGTGCCCTCGGGAAAGATCACGACCCAGAAGCCGTACTCGAGCCGATGGCGGCCCTGCTCCACCGTGTGCTTCATCGCCTCGCGCGTGCGGCTGCGGTCGATCGCAATCGGGCTCATCATTGCCAGGCCCCAGCCGAGGAACGGGATCCACAGCAGGCTCTTCTTCAGCACCCAGACCTGGGGCGGGAAGATCTCCTGGAACGCCAGCGTCTCCCATGCCGACTGGTGCTTGCTGAGGATCACGGACGGCCGTTCCGGGATGTTCTCGCGCCCGAGCACGCGGTAGCCGATGCCCAGCAGGTGGCGAACGAAGAACAGCGTCAGGAACGACCAGCGGCCGATGATCCAGTGGCGCGTTGCGCGCGGCAGCGGAAAGGTGAGCAGCGCGATGACGGCGAACACCGGCGTC
>CAZGTK010000599.1:0-1720 GCA_964528415.1 uncultured Burkholderiales bacterium
TTCCCGGGCGTGAAGCGCAACAGGTCGAAGTTGCCCTGCTCGGTCAGCTGGCGAATGCGCCGCACCAGCTCGGGCGTGTTGCGGCGCGCCGGCAGGATGCGCAGCAGC
Organism: uncultured Burkholderiales bacterium; assembly: GCA_964528415.1. Taxonomy (GTDB): domain Bacteria; phylum Pseudomonadota; class Gammaproteobacteria; order Burkholderiales; family UBA6910; genus DATIUV01. The sequence goes on from CAZGTK010000599.1 coordinate 109, forward strand.
TTGTCCAGCTCGAGCTCGAGGCGGCGCACCTCCTCGCGGAACTGCGGCAGCTTCTGCTTCGCGGCGCGCCCTTCGTTGATCTGCACCTGCAACTTGTCGAGCTGACGGTTCTTCGCCTCGATCTCCTTGGTCTTCGGATTGACGAAGAAGTACCAGGCGCCGACGACCAGCACCGCGAGCGCCACCGCGCCGGCCGCTGCGCCGAAGTACCAGGGCTTCCCTTCGAGTCCGGTCTGCATCGCCATGGCCGATTACTCCTTACGCTGCGCCGGCACGGCGGGCGCAGCAGCACCGGCGTCACCGGCGGCCGGCTCCGCTCCGGCGGCCTGGGTGGTCAGAGTCGGAGCCTTCGGCTTCTGGAAGGAGTAGCTCATGGTGATGCGGAAGTCGTAGAGCTCGCTCCGCGCGCCGCGGATGACCCGCTGCGTGGCATCGTTGAGGATCGGCTCGGCGAACTCCTCCACCTTGTCGAGATTGTCGATGAAGTTCGCCACCGCGGACATGTTGAACGCCGAACCGCGCAAGTTGATGGTCGTCGCGGTGACGTCCATGTTGGTGAGCCAGAGCAGCTCGGGCAGGGCTCGCGAGATCTGGTCCATGATCTGGACCGGGCCGCGCTGATTGGCCTTCAACCCGTTGATCACGTCGATCTTGCGCTCGAGCTCGGCCTTCTTCGCCTTGTACTCGTCGACTTCCTTGATCACCTGCTGCAGCTCCTCGACCTCGCGCTGGGCGGCGGCGACCTCTTTCTCCTTCTGCTTCAGCTTGCCGTTGACCCAGAGGTACCAGCCTCCGCCAGCCAGCAGGCCGAGCACCAGGCCCGCGACCAGCAGCAGGTTGCCCAACTCGCGCGTGGCGCCACCGAGCAGCGGCGCCTTCGATTTGCGTGCGACGACCGGACGCTTGCCTTCGGCCAGAAGGTTGATCTTGACCATCTCGGCTAGCCCCCCACCCTACGGATCGCGAGCCCGACCGCGACCGCGAGCATCGGCGAGATCGAGCGCAGCCAGTCGCGGTCGAAATCCGCTTCGCGGAAATGAACCCGCCGCAGGGGGTCGAGCAGCTCGATCGGCACTCCGAAGCGCTCGCGCAGCACCTGCTGCAGGTTCGGGGTCAGGGCGCATCCTCCCGACAGGACGATCTCGTCCACCGGCCCCTCCGACGAGGTGGCGGCGAAGAAATCGAAAGTCTTCTGAATCTCGGACGCCATCTCGCCGGACACCTGGTCGAGCACGCTCCGCGCGTCGGCCGGGCTGTACCGGTCGACCGGCTGGCCCCGCTTGAGGCGCTCGGCCTGATCGAAGGAGAGGTTGAAATCGCGCTGCAGCGCTTCGGTGAACTGGTTTCCCCCGAAGGAGATGTCCCGCCAGAAGGCCGTCTGGCCGCGCGCCAGCACGTTGATGTTGGTCACGCTCGCCCCCATGTTCACCAGGGCGACGACCTTGAGGGGATCGAGGTCGTAGTTGACCTCGTAGGCGTTCTGCAGCGCGAAGGCGTCGACGTCGACGAGCACCGGAACCTTGCCCGCCTGGCTGATCACCGAGACGTAGTCGTTCACCTTGTCCCGCTTGACCGCGACCAGCAGGACCTCCATGTTCTCCCGGCCGGCTTC
>CAZGTK010000600.1:0-1712 GCA_964528415.1 uncultured Burkholderiales bacterium
CCGCGCGCTACTGGGACATGGGCGAGGACGACCGCGACTTCAAGTGGAACAACTACATCAGCCGTTACCACACGCGCCACCTGGACCTGATGGACCTCCTGGCGATGTACCAGCCGCGCGCCAACGTGCCGCTCGACGACTTCGCCCAGCTGCTGGGGCTGCCGGGCAAGATCGGCGTCGGCGGCGCGCAGGTTTGGGAGGCCTATCAGGCCGGCGAGCTGGAGGCGATCCGGCGCTACTGCGAGGCCGACGTGGTCAATACCTACCTCGTCTACCTGCGCTTCCAGCTGATGCGCGGCGCGCTCGACGCCGCCCGCCTCGAGGCCGAAAACGAGCTGGTGCGCTCGACGCTGGCGCGCTCGCCGGAGCCGCACTGGCGCGAGTTCCTCGACCGCTGGAGCGCGGCTGCCTGAGGGCGCGGTGACGGTGCCGGGCGAGCGCATTGCCGAGGTCGAGTCGCTCGACCAGGAGGGCCGCGGCGTCGCGCGCGACGGCGGCAAGGTGATCTTCGTCGACGGCGCGCTGCCGCGCGAGACGGTCGTCTACAGCCCCTACAAGCGCAAGCCCACGTTCGAGTTCGCGCAGGCGAGCCGGGTGTTGCGCGAGTCGTTCATGCGCGTCGCGCCGCGTTGCCCTCACTTCGGCGCGTGCGGCGGCTGCAGCCTGCAGCACGTCGAGGCCGGCGCGCAGGTCGCGATCAAGCAGCGCGTGCTGGAGGACCAGCTCTGGCATCTTGCCCGCGCGCGGCCGGAGCAGATGCTGCCGCCGCTGCACGGCCCCTACTGGCGCTACCGCCATCGCGCCCGCCTGACGGTGCGGCGCGTCGCCAAGAAGGGCGGGGTGCTGGTGGGGTTCCACGAGAAGCGCTCCAGCTACGTCGCCGACATGTGGAGCTGCGAGGTGCTGCCGCGCCACGTCTCCGACCTGATCCCGGCGCTGCGCGAGCTGATCGAGGGGCTGTCGATCCGCGAGCGGCTGCCGCAGATCGAGGTGGCGGTCGGCGACGACGTCACCGTGCTGGTGCTGCGCTTGCTGGAGCCCTTCGACGCCGCCGACGCCGACGCCGTGCGCGCGTTTGCGGAGCGCCACACCGTCCACGTCTACGTCCAGCGCGCGGGGCCGGACAGCGCGGAGCCGTTTCATCCGCCCGCGCCGGCGAACTTGTACTACCGCCTGCCGGAGTCCGGCGTCGCGATCGGCTTCGGCCCGACCCAGTTCACGCAGGTCAACCCGCACGTCAATCGCGCGCTGGTCGGGCGCGCCGTCGGGCTGCTGGGCGCGCAGCCCGGCGAACGCGTCGCCGACTGGTTCTGCGGCCTGGGCAACTTCGCGCTGCCGCTTGCGGCGACCGGCGCCAGCGTGGTGGGCTACGAGGGCAGCGCCGGGCTGGTGGCCGCGGCCGCCGCGAACGCGCGCCGGAACGGGCTCGAGGCGCGGACGCGTTTCGAGGCGGCCGACCTGTTCGCCGTCGACGAGAGCTGGCTGGCGGCGCAGGGACCGTTCGACCGCTGGCTGGTGGACCCGCCGCGCGACGGCGCCATCGAGCTGGTGAAGGCGCTGGGGGCGCCCGGCCCGCGCCGGATCGTCTACGTCTCCTGCAACCCGGCCACGCTGGCGCGGGACGCCGGCGTGCTGACCCAGGTCAAGGGCTACCGGCTGCGCGCAGCGGGCGTCGTCAACATGTTTCCCCACACGGCCCACGTCGAGTCGCT
>CAZGTK010000601.1:0-1711 GCA_964528415.1 uncultured Burkholderiales bacterium
GGGCACGTGCCAGTCGATGGCCACCGCCGGGTCCAGCGCACGGAAGCAGGCGTCGAACCAGGGCACGCCGGCGAGCACGGCGTCCTCGCGGCAGATCACGCGGGCGCGGCCCGGCAGGCTCGCGTCGATGAGCTGCGCGGTGAGGTCGCCGCTGCCGCGGTCCTCGGCCAGCGCGCGTTCGACGTCGCGGGCGACGATGACGGAGAGCGGCTGGTCGGCGTCGTTCGCCGGTGGCTTGCCCGCGGCGGCCATGGCCTCAGTCGAGGTGACCGAGCACGTCGGTCAGCTTCGCCAGCACGGCGTCGGGCGCGTGCCCCAGCTCGTCGGGCGTCGCCTGGAAGCGGTTGATCCAGAACACCTTGAAGCCGAAGGCCTTGGCGCCGACCACGTCCCAGTAGTTGGACGAGACGAAGCCCACCTCGTGTTTGTCCACGCCGAGGTGTCCCGGCACCAGGTTGTAGACGGACGGGTGGGGCTTGTACAGATTGAGCTCGTCGACGCTGAGGATCGCCTTGAAGTAGGGCTCGAGGCCGGTGTTGCGCGTAAGCTCGAGCAGCATCTTCGGGCTGCCGTTCGACAGGATCGCGAGCGTGCGCCGCGACTCCGCGAGTTCCTTCAGCGCCGCGGGCACCTCGGGGTAGAAATCCAGGCGCAGATAGGCGCTCATCAGCTGGTCACGCCGGGCGTCGTCGAGCTCCAGCTGCAGGTGGCGGCAGGCGTAGCGCAGGCCGTCCTCCGTGACTTTCCAGAAATCCTGGTACTCGCCCATCAGGCTTCTGAGCCAAGTGTACTCGAGCTGCTTCTGGCGCCAGACCTGCGACAGCTCGCGGCTCCGGCCGGGGAAAAACCGCTCGGCGAGTGCGACCACCGAATGGACGTCGTACAGCGTGCCGAAGGCGTCGAAGGCCAGGGCCTTGATCTTGTTTGGCATGCGGTCCTCGAATGCGGGGGATGGGCCGATGATAGCCGAGGCGAGCCCCCGGTGTCCGCTGGGGCATTGAAATCCCGCCGCCGCCCCCCATTTACCAAGCAGTTGAAACTTTGCGCCTTTCGTAAAGAAGAATGCGACTCGACAAATTCACGACCAAGTTCCAGCAGGCCCTGGCCGATGCCCAGAGCACGGCCCTGGGCAAGGACAACCCGTACATCGAGCCCCAGCACCTGCTGCTCGGGCTCATCAACCAGGAGGACGGCGGCACGAGCTCGCTGCTCGCGCGCGCCGGCGTCAACGTCGCCGCGCTCAAGGGCGACCTGGAGTAGAGCCTCGAACGCCTGCCGAAGGTGCAGGGCACGGGCGGCGAGATCACGCTCTCGCGCGAGCTCATCAACCTGCTCAATCTCACCGACCGGGAGGCGCAGAAGCGCGGCGACCAGTTCATCGCCTCGGAGCTCTTCCTGCTGGCGCTGACCGAGGATAAGACCGAAACCGGCAAGCTCTTCAAGCAGCACGGCGCCAACCGCGCGTCCGTCGAGCAGGCCGTCGCGGCCGTGCGCGGCGGGGCTTCGGTCGACAACCCCGAGGCCGAGGGGAGCCGCGAAGCGCTGAAGAAGTACACGCTCGACCTCACCGAGCGCGCGCGCGCCGGCAAGCTGGACCCGGTCATCGGCCGCGACGACGAGATCCGCCGCACGATCCAGATCCTGCAGCGGCGCACCAAGAACAACCCGGTGCTGATCGGCGAGCCCGGCGTCGGCAAGACCGCGATCGTCG
>CAZGTK010000602.1:0-1703 GCA_964528415.1 uncultured Burkholderiales bacterium
GCCCCGGCCTCGCCATCCGGCTCGCCGATCTGCTCGGCAAGCCCCTGGAGGCCGGCTTGCGGCGCCTGCCGGCGGGCTGGCAGGCGCGGGCGGCCCAGGCGAGCCGCGTCGCGCTGGAGAAGGCGCTCGACCTCGCGCTGAAAAGCCTGAAGCCCGGCAGCCGCGCGTCGCGCGACGGGCTGCACCGGTTGCTGGCGGCGGGCAGCGGCGCCGCCGGCGGCGCGCTGGGCCTGCCGGCGCTCGCGGTGGAGCTGCCGCTGTCGACGGCGCTGATCCTGCGCTCGATCGCGCAGATCGCCGCGGCCGAGGGCCACGACCTGGCGGAAACCGAAGTGCGATTGCAGTGCCTAACGGTCTTTGCGCTGGGCGGGCGCGTCAAGGACGATGATGCCGCGGAAACCGGTTACTGGGCGATGCGCGCGACGATGGCCTCGGCGGTGAGCGACGCGGCGCGCCACCTGGCGGCGCGGCGCGTGGCCGACGCGCGCGCGGCGCCGCCGATCGCGCGGCTGCTGCTCAAGATCGCGCAACGCTTCCAGGTCCCGGTCGCGCAGCAGTTCGCGGCGAAGGCGGTGCCGGTCGTGGGCGCGCTGGCCGGCGCCGGGATCAACCTGATGTTCATGCAGCACTTCCAGGATATGGCGCGCGGCCATTTCATCCTGCGTCGGCTCGAAGCCAGCCACGGCGAGGCGGCGGTGCGCGCGGCCTACCAGGCCGCCGCGCGCCGGGGCCGCAGGTAGCGCATGCGGGCACCGAAGCCGGATCCCGTGGGCCCCGGCCAGGAATCGGTCTGGGATTACCCGCGGCCGCCGCGCCTGGAGCGCGCGCTGCGGCGCGTGCGCGTCGAGTTCAACGGCGTGACCGTCGCCGACTCGACGCGCGCGTGGCGCGTGCTGGAGACGAGCTCGCCGCCGACCTATTACGTTCCGCCGGAGGACGTGCGCGAGGCCTGCCTGGAACCGGCGCCGGGGCGATCGTTCTGCGAATGGAAGGGCGTCGCCAGCTATTTCGACGTCGTGGCCGGCGGCCGCCGCGCCGAACGCGCGGCGTGGGCGTACCCGCGGCCGACGGCGGCGTTTCGCGACATCGCCGGCCACGTCGCGTTCTACGCCGGGCCGATGGACGCGTGCTACGTCGGCGACGAGAAGGTGCGGCCGCAGCCGGGCCGCTTCTACGGCGGCTGGATCACGCGCGACATCGTCGGCCCGTTCAAGGGCGAGCCCGGCAGCGAGGGCTGGTGACGGCGGGCCGCGCGCAAGCGGAAGGGAGGATCGCATGAAGCGGGATCATGCAGGGGCCGTGGAGCGCCTCGAGCTCGCCCGGCGCTACGCGGCGGTGCGCGCGCAGACCGAGGCGCTGTGCCGGCCGCTGGCCGTGGACGACTACCAGGTCCAGAGCGTGCTCGAGGCGAGCCCGCCGAAGTGGCACATCGCCCACGTGACCTGGTTTTTCGAGACGTTTCTGCTGCGGCCGTTCGCGCCGGACTATCGCGTCTTCCATCCCCGGTTCGAGCACCTGTTCAACTCGTATTACGAGACGGTCGGCACGTTCCACCCGCGCGGCGAGCGCGGCGCGCTGTCGCGGCCGACGGTGGAGGAGGTCTACCGCTACCGTGCGCACGTGGACGCGGCGATGGCGGCGCTGCTGGAGGGCGTCGGCGACGAGCGCTGGGCCGAGGTGGCGGCACGCGTGACGCTCGGCAT
>CAZGTK010000603.1:0-1701 GCA_964528415.1 uncultured Burkholderiales bacterium
ATGACCCCAACGAGCCTGTTGTCGCGCGCCGCCGCTGTCGCCGGGATCAGCTTCACCCAGTTGGTGGAGCGGCTGATCGCGCTGGCGCTCGAAGAGAGAGGCGTTGAGTGTTGGGCGTTGGGCGTCGGAACCGAACCCCCAATGCCCAATGCCCATATGCGCGCCGAGCTGTTCAAGCGGGTGGCGGGCAAGCCCCTGCCCGGCTGGGCGGCGGAGATCGGCTGCGCGAGCTGGGGCCAGGTGTTCCTCAAGTGGATCGTCGCGCACCCCGCGGTCACCTGCGTGATCCCCGCCTCGGCGAAGGCCGCCAACATGCGCGACAACGTGGCCGCCGGCTTCGGCGCGCTGCCGGACGAGGACCTGCGCGCGCGGATCGCGGCGGCGGTCGGCTGAGGGCTCAGAGCGCGGCGTCGAAGCGCCAGCGCAGGGTCAGCTGGATCGTGTCCTCGCGCGTGCTGCGCGGCAGACCGCTCCACACCCAGACGCAGGACTCGCCGGTGCAGTGGTCGGTCGCGATGGAGAGGAACTCCGCGCCGATCCGCACGTGCTCCGTCGCCTGGAAGAGCCAGCTCAGCGCCCAGGCGGTGCCGTCGTCGCGGTTGGTGACGTACACCGGGTCCTCGAACGGCCGGATGTCGAACCACTCGTAGCGCAGCGAGAGCCGGTGGCGCTCGCCGAGCGCGCCCGTCAGCGTCACGAAGGCGGCGTCGAAGTCCACGTCCTGCACGCGCCAGGGGCCGAGGTCCTCGCCCATGCGCGTGGCGCCGCCGATCCACTGCGCCAGCAGCGCCGTGTCGCAGGGCAGCTCGAGCTCCGCGCCGACGTGGTCGAACCAGGTCTGCCAGGCGTACTCCCCCGCCGCCGTCCCGGCCTCCGGGTCGGCGTGGTTGTCGTAGTGGACGGCCTTCAGGCGCAGGCGCCCCTGCCACTGCCACTCGGCGCCGGCGTAGAAGCCGGGATCGTGGTCGATCTCGGTGAAGGGGTCGTACTTCGGCAGCGGCTCGCCCTCCGGCGCCCACGGCGCGATGGCCGAGACGCCCGGCGTCGGCAGCGTCGAGAAGAGCCCCGTCTGCCGGTCGTGGGCCGCCCAGCCGCGCCAGGCCAGCAGCGCGCCGGTCGGGTCGTTGCCGTAGAAGGCGCCGCCCTCGAGCGAGACGCTGTGATCCGGCCAGCGCGCGAACGTGCGCGTGCCGCGCAGCTCCGCGCCGACGGCGCGCAGCTCCTCGCCGATCCAGGTGTTGATCACGGACGACGACAGGCCGTAGGCGCTGCTCCAGCCGGCGTCGGTGTTCTCGACCGAGAGCTTCGGGTAGAACGCGCCGAGCCGCGAGCGCAGCCGCCAGGCGCTGCGCGGCACGGGCCGCCACTCGAGGAAGGCCTCGGTGACGTCGATCTTGTTCGAGACCTCGTCGACCGCGTCCAGCGTCACGCGGGCGTTCACCGTCGGGGCCAGCCGGCCGCGGTAGTCGAGGAAGGCGCGCGAGAAGCGCAGCCCGTCGTGGTCCTGGTCGAAGCGCAGCTTGCCGCTGCCGCCCTCGAGCCAGGAATCGAGCGGCGTGTCGGCGACGACGACCGAGAGGTCCACCGCGCCGGTGAACGCGTGCGCGTCGCCCGCCTCCGCGGCCGGCGCGGGCGTGGCGGCGAGCGCCACGAGCAGCGCGGCGGCGCGATGCATCAGTAGTCGCTCGCGGCGAGCGCGCC
>CAZGTK010000604.1:0-1698 GCA_964528415.1 uncultured Burkholderiales bacterium
CGCCCGACCGCGCGGCGCCGCAGGACGCCCGGGTGAGCGCCGCCACGCCGGCGGCCGCGCGGGCCGTCCCTTATGTGCTGCTCGCGTGCGCGGTGCTGTTCTGGGCCGGCAACTGGGCCATCGGCCGCGCGCTGCGCTTCGACGCGCCGCCGGTCGCCATCACGTTCTGGCGCTGGGCCGTCGCCGCGCTCGTGCTCCTGCCGCTCACCGCCGCGGATCTGCGCCGCCACTGGCCCGTCATCCGCGGCGCATTCGGCAAGCTCTGCGCTCTGGCGCTGCTGGCGACGGTGCTGCAGCACATCCCGGTCTATACCGGCCTGCGCTCGACCCCGGCGATCAACGGGTCGCTGCTCAACTCGACGTCGCCGATCTTCATCGTCATCCTTTCGGCGCTTTTCTTCGGCGAGCGGCTGCGGCCGGCGGTGGCGCTGGGCGTTCTGCTGTCGCTCGCCGGCGTCGCCTGGATCGTGACCCGCGGCAACCTCGCCGTGCTGGCGGGACTGCAGCTCAACCCCGGCGACTTCTGGATCCTGCTGGCGACGGTGTGCTGGGCGCTCTACACGGTCTGCCTGGGCTGGCGGCCGCCGTCGCTGCCGCCGCTGGTGTTCCTGGCCGTGCTGGCGCTGATCGGGCTCGTGGCGCTGCTGCCGTTCTACGTCGCCGAGCTGGCCGCCGGCGCGCGGCTCGCCGTCAACGCCGGGACGCTCTTCGGCATCGGTTACATCGGCGTCTTCGCCACCGTGGTGGCGTACATCTTCTGGAACCGGGCGGTGCACGAGCTGGGATCCAACGCCTCCGGCCCGTTCATGTACCTGCTGCCCGTGTTCACCGCGGCGCTGTCGGTGGCGTTCCTGGGCGAAACGCTGCGGGCCTACCACGTGGTCGGCACCGGCCTCATCTTTCTCGGCATCTTTCTCGCGAGCCGCCGACGCCGCGGCGCTCGAGCGTGACGCGGCACGCGGCCGTGAGCCGCGCCGCCGCGGCTACTGGATCTGGCGCACGCCCTCGATGCGCCCCTGCGGCCGGCCGGCATCGGGCGCGGCGGGCGGCGCCGCGGCGATCTCGGCGCGCAGCTCGCGCAGCTTCGCCTTGAGCACGGCCGCGTTGTCCGCCCCGATCCGCACCAGGAACTTCTGCCCGGCCGAGAGCGCCTCCAGTTCGGGGTCGGCGAAGACGTAGAGCACCTTCGGCTGCTGGAGCCGGATCGGGCCCTTCACCTCCGGCGCCGCCAGCAGGTGGTCGATGACCGCCACCAGCCGGTCGTTGAAGTACTTGCCTGGATAGCCGAGCTCCTCGTAGGCCTGCTGGAACAGCGGGTAGTGGCGGCGGTAGAACGCGACCGCCTGCTTGACGTCGGCCGCCTGCGCGAGCTTGACGTAGGGCGCATAGCGCGCGGTGTTGGATGGCGCGATCACGAGCGCGTCGTCCTTGCCGGTGACCTGGAACTGACCGCCCACCGGCTTGACCGGCAGCACGCGCAGCGCCACTTTCTGCCGCGGCAGGTTGTCCACCGTCGTCACGATGCGGCGGATGACGCCTTCGAGGTAGAACCGCTCCAGCGACTCCGCGCCGAAGACGCCGGCGAGCGCGTCCTTCGCCGCGCCGTCGCTCTCGGCCAGCGCCGGCAGCGGCGCCTGCGCCTCCTCGGACGGCTGCGGCAGCGGATGCCTGATCGCGGGCTCTTCCGGCGGCGGCGGC
>CAZGTK010000605.1:0-1688 GCA_964528415.1 uncultured Burkholderiales bacterium
CGGCAAGCTGGAAGTCGGCGTCGCCGCTGACGTCGTGAAGGGCGTCGCCGCCGGCTGCGAGCTGGCCGGCTGCGCGCTGATCGGCGGCGAGACCGCGGAAATGCCGGGCATGTATCCGCCCGGCGAGTACGACCTCGCGGGCTTCGCCGTCGGCGTGGTGGAGAAGAGCGCGATCATCGACGGCCGCGCGATCGCGCCGGGCGACGCCGTGCTCGGCCTGGCATCCAGCGGCGCCCACAGCAACGGCTACTCCCTGATCCGGCGCATCGTCGAGGTGAGCGGCGCGCGGCTCGACGCCGATTTCGACGGCCGCTCCTTGGGCGAGGCGCTGCTTGCGCCGACGCGCATTTACGTCCGGCCGATCCTCGCGCTGCTGCGCGCGCTGCCGGTCAAGGGCCTCGCCCACATCACCGGCGGCGGCTTGGTGGAAAACGTGCCGCGCGTGCTGCCGGAGGGCTGCTGCGCGGTGCTCGACGCCGGCGCGTGGCCGCTGCCGCCGCTGTTTCGCTGGCTGCAGGAGCAGGGCCGCGTCGAAACCGCCGAGATGCACCGCGTCTTCAACTGCGGCGTCGGCATGGTGGCGGTCGTTGCCGCGGAGCACGCGGCGCAGGCCTTGGGGCAACTGCAGGCGTCGGGCGAGACCGCATGGCGCATCGGCACGGTGGAGGCGCGCGCGGCCGGAGCGCCGCAGACGGTGGTACGCGCGGCGCGATGAAGCGCATCGTCATCCTGATTTCGGGTCGCGGCAGCAACATGCAGGCCATCCTCGACGCGGGCCTGCCTCTGCATGTCGCGGCGGTGATCTCGAACGACCCGGCCGCCAGGGGGCTCGCGCTTGCGCGCAGCCGCGGCATCCCGGCGCAGGCGATTGACCATCGCGCGTTTGCCGCGCGCGAGGCGTTCGACGCCGCGCTCGGCGAGGCGATCGATCGGCACGCGCCCGAGCTGGTGGCACTGGCGGGGTTCATGCGCGTGCTGACGACGCCTTTCGTCGAGCGCTACCGCGCGCGGCTGCTGAATATCCACCCGTCGCTGCTGCCGGCGTTTCCCGGTCTGCACACCCACCGCCGCGCGCTGGCCGCGGGCGTGCGCATTCACGGCTGCACCGTGCACTTCGTCACGCCGTCCCTGGATCAGGGGCCGATCGTGATCCAGGCGGCGGTGCCGGTGCTCGAGGGCGACGACGAGGACACGCTGGCCGCCCGCGTGCTCGCGCAGGAGCACCGTATCTACCCCCAGGCGCTGCGCTGGTTCGCGGAAGGCCGCCTGGTCGTCGACGGCGAGCGCGCGCGCGTGCGGGGCGCGGTCGGCGCCGGCTTTCTGCGCGTTCCCGAGATCGAAAGCGGGGCCTGATGCCGGCGCGCGCCGGGGCGACGCCGCCGGCGGATCGCCCGCCACGCGCCGCCCTGCGATGGCAGCACCATGCCTGACGAGATCAACCCGACGCAGCCGAAGCCGTGGCGCGCGCGCCGACGCTTCTGGCTCGCCCTCGGGGTGTCGGCACTGCTGCATGGGGTGCTGCTGGTAAGCGTCGAGCGCTGGTGGAGCGTCGACCTGCCCGAGGTCGAGACGCGCCTGACGCCTCCGCTCGAGGCCGTGCTGCAGCCCGCGCCGGAGCCCCCGGCCCCGCCGAAGGCGCCCGAGCCGGCGCCGCGCCCGCGACCTGCGGCAAAGCCCGCTCCGGTGGC
>CAZGTK010000606.1:0-1687 GCA_964528415.1 uncultured Burkholderiales bacterium
GAGCATCGCATGGGAGGTCTGGTAGATCTGGTCCAGGTCCGGGCGCTCCTCCCGATCCACCTTGATGTTGACGAAGTGACGATTCATGACCGCGGCCACATCGGCGTCCTCGAACGACTCGTGCGCCATCACGTGGCACCAATGGCAGGCGGAGTAACCTATTGAAAGCAATATGGGTTTGTTCTGCTCGCGGGCAAGTGTGAGCGCTTCCTCACTCCACGGATGCCAATCCACCGGGTTATCGGCGTGCTGCTTCAGGTACGGGCTGGCGGCTTCGGCGAGTCGGTTGGGCATGGGGCGGCCTCGGGATTTCCAGGAAATAGACCGGGCGCATTGCGCGCCCGTTTCCCGATTCTAGCGGCCGACCCGCCAAAACCCAAACGAATTACTCAACTATCGGCGGCGGAGGGGCCGAAGCCGCGGAAGAAGCGGAAGCGGGGCCGCCGCGGCTGCGGCGAGTCGAGGCGCTCGGGCGGGACGCGGCTCAGGATCCACCCCGGCGGCACCGGACCCCGGCTGGGGCCGCAGACGGCGCCGAGGCGCTTCGGGTCATAGATCTTGATCAGGCTCGGCACGGCGAGATCGTCGCCGTAGACGATGCCGCACTCGTCACGGTCGTGCTCCGCGCGCAGCCGCGCGTCGAGGTCGCGGAGGAACGCGGCGAGCTCGCCGGCGGTCGCGGGGGCGGTCGGCGGGTCCTCGCCAACCGTGTATAGGTACCAGCCGTCGAGCGCGACCACCCGCTGCCACAGGGCGGCGAGCCCGTCCCAGGTCAGCACGCCGGTGAGCGGCCGGCGCAGCCGCTCGGCGAAAGTCTCGGCCACGACCGGCCGGTCAGCCGTCGGTGACGGCGCCGCGGCTGGCGGAGGTCACCAGTTTCGCGTACTTGGCCATGACGCCGCGCGTGTACCGCGGCTTCGGCGGCTGCCAGGCCTTGCGCCGCTTCGCAAGCTCGGCGTCGTCGACGTTGAGCTGGATCAGCTGCCGGCGGGCATCGATCGTGATCGAGTCGCCTTCCTTCACCAGCGCGATCGTGCCGCCGACCGCGGCCTCCGGCGCGACGTGACCCACCACCATGCCCCAGGTGCCGCCGGAAAAGCGCCCGTCGGTGATGAGGCCCACCGAGTCGCCGAGGCCGGCGCCGATGATCGCCGAGGTGGGCGAGAGCATCTCGCGCATGCCGGGGCCGCCCTTGGGGCCCTCGTAGCGGATCACGACGACGTCGCCGGCCTTGATCTTGCCGGCGACGATGGCCTTCATCGACTCCTCTTCCGAATCGAACACGCGCGCGGGACCGGTGATGGCCGGGTTCTTGAGGCCCGTGATCTTGGCGACGCAGCCCTCGGTGGCAAGGTTGCCCTTGAGGATCGCGAGGTGCCCGTGCGGGTAGAGCGGCTTGTCGAACGGCCGGATCACGTCCTGCCCGGCCGGCGGCGTCGCCGGCACTTTCTCCAGCAGCTCGCCGATCGTCCTGCCGGTCACGGTCATGCAGTCGCCGTGGATCAGCCCGTTCTCGAGCAGGATCTTCATCACCTGCGGCACGCCGCCGGCCTGGTGGAACTGGGTGGTCACGTAGCGCCCCGACGGCTTCAGGTCGCACAGCACCGGCACCTTCTGGCGGATGCGCTCATAGTCGTCCAGCGTCCATTCCACTTCCGCCGCGTGCGCGATGGCGAGGAAGTGCAGC
>CAZGTK010000607.1:0-1685 GCA_964528415.1 uncultured Burkholderiales bacterium
GTTTCCGTTGCCATAGATAGAACTGAAACGAACCCGACTTAGAGATAGTGACCGGTCGTAATGGTTTCGATCTGGCGCGCCTCGGAGCCACCACCGATGATGGTGCGGATATGGACGATCTTCTCTCCCTTCTTGCCGGCAATTTTCGCCCAATCGTCGGGATAGGTGGAGTTGGGCAGGTCCTCGTGTTCCTTGAACTCCTCGCGGATGGCGCGAATCAGGTCGTCGGCCCGGAGTCCCTGTCCTTCATTGGCGATCGCGCGCTTGACGGCGAACTTCTTGGCCCGCGAGACGATGCCTTCGATCAGCGCGCCGCTCGCAAAATCCTTGAAGTACAGGGTTTCCTTCTCTCCGTTGGCATAGGTGACTTCGATGAACTTGTTTTCGTCGCTGGTGCTGTACATCCGATCCCCGGTCATGGCGATCACATGCTCTACGAAGGCGGCGGGATCGTTCCCGTGCCGATTCACTTCCTCCGGATCGAACGGGAGCTCCGTCGTGACGTAGATCGAGAAAATGTCTCGCGCCCGGACAGCAGCGGCACGCAGGCGCCGCAGGCGGCCAGCATGGGACCCAGCATCAGCGTGACCACATCGCCGACGCCGCCGGTGGAGTGCTTGTCGAGCACTGGCGCGTCGAAGCCCATGGCGCGCCAGTCGATCACCCGGCCGCTGTCGCGCATGGCCACGGTCAATGCCGTGATTTCGGCGGCGTCCATGCCGCTGACGCATACCGCCATCGCGAAGGCGCCGACCTGGGCATCGTCGAGGCGTCCGTCGGCAATGCCCGCGGCGATCGCGCCGATCTCGGCGACGCTGAGCTTCTGACCCAGCCGCTTGCGGCGCAACAGCTCCTGCGGCAGTGCCATCGCCGGACCGGATTCGCCCATCTGCCTGCCACCCCGCGTTGACTTCGTCGCGGCGAAGTCTGCCATGTGCGGCGCGATCCGGCACGGCGCGCTGCAGCGCCGGCCGCGCGGCCGTCAGCGGCGCACGCCGCTCATCAGTTCGCGGCCATTGGCATCCACCAGCACATAGCCCTCCGCAAAGGCGGCGCTGCGATGCAGTGCGGTCGAACACGGCAGTTCCACCGGGCGCCGGAAGCGCACGCTGAGTTCACGCGTGGGCGTGCCCGAGCGCCGGCCGAGTTCGGCGTCGATGCGCGCCATGCTGCCGACACCATGGGCGATGGCGCGGCGGAAGCCGAACGGGCGTGCCAGCCATCGGGCCAGGTGGATGGGGTTGTAGTCGCCGGACACGCGCGCATAACGGCGACCGAAGTTCGCCGCGAAGCGCAGGTCGGCGAGGTGCTCGCCGGCCTCGACGGTGGCTGCCGGGGCCTCCGCCGGCGGGCCGCCGTCGCGCGGCGCGCCGCGCACCCGCGTGAACGTGCCGCTGTCCATTTCCACCAGCGTGCGGCCATCCTGCTCGATGAGCGTGCGCAGGTTGAACTCGCGGCCGCGCCGGCGCACGCGGTCGCCATCGACGGTTACCGACAGCGCCAGCGGCCGGGCCAGGTAGATGTCGTGGTGGCGGACGATGCGGTTTTCGGCGTGCACCAGGCCCACGCAACGCACCGGGAAGTCCGGCTGGTTGAGCAGGTGGAAGTGCGCCGGCTGCGCCAGCACGTAGGCGTAGGACAGCGGGAACAACTCGCGGCTGCCGACGAACTGCCGGTAGCGCTCG
>CAZGTK010000608.1:0-1675 GCA_964528415.1 uncultured Burkholderiales bacterium
CGACGATCTCGATGGCGCGGTCGACGCCGGCGCAAAAGCCGCGGGGATTGGCAAGAAGCACGTCCATGGAATGGGGTCCGTCCGGGGGCTGATGGCTGTTGGATGGGATGATATCGCCGGGGTTCGCGAAAGCCGACCCCAAACCAGTCAGGGTTATTGCCCGATCGCGACGACTTCCACTTCGAACACCACGTCGCAGCCGGCGAGCGGGTGATTGAAGTCAACGCGGACCCGCGCGCCGTCGACGGCAACGACGGCACCCGCGAGCGTATCCCCGCTCGGCAGCGTGAACTCCAGCAGCTGGCCCGGCGCGGGCGCGAGGTGATCGGGAAACTCGGCCAGCGGGACGTCCTGTTCCAGCTCGGGGTTGGGCGAGCCGAAGGCCTGCGGCAGCACGAAGGTCGCGCGCTGGCCGGGCACCAGGCCCTCCACCGCTTCCTCGAGGGCAGGATGCAGGTCGCCGGCGCCGAGCGTCACGGTGACGGGCTCGCCGTCGAGCGAGTTGATGATCTCGGCGCCCTCCGTGCTGGAGAGCCGGTAGCGCAGCGTGACGCGGTCGCCGGGCCGTGCGCCGGGAGCGGCGCTCATGCCGCAGCCCGCCCGCCGCCGCGGAAGGCGTCCCACACCAGCATCGCCGCGCCGCAAGTGATGGCGCTGTCGGCGGCGTTGAACGCGGGCCAGTGCCAGCCGGCGGCATGGAAGTCCAGGAAGTCGACGACATGGCCCAGCGCAACGCGGTCCCACAGGTTGCCGAGCGCCCCGCCGAGGATGAGCCCGAGCGCGACGCAGAACAGCCGCTCGGCGCGGTGCCGGTGGAGCAGCCAGAGGATCAGCGCCGACGCGGCCACCGCGATGCCGATGAAGAGCTCCCGCTGCCAGCCCGACGCGCCGGCCAGGAAGCTGAACGCGGCGCCGGGGTTGAAGGTGAGCACGAGGTTGAAGAAGCCGGTCACCGGCACGACGTCGCCGGGCGCCAGCACGGCCTCGACCCAGCGCTTGGTGGCGAAGTCGACGATGAACACGGACGCCGCGATCGCGAGCCCCATGGCCAGCCCGGCGCCGGCGCGAGTGCGGGCGCCCTCAGGCATAGGTGCGTGGCTCGCCGTCGCCGAACAGGTTGGCGACGCAGCGGCCGCACAGCGCCGCATGTTCCGGATCCGCGCCGACGTCGGCGCGATAGTGCCAGCAGCGCTCGCACTTGCGGTGCGGCGAGGCGATCGCGGCGATGCCCTCGTCCTGCGCCGTCTCCACCTTCACCGCCTCGGCGTGGGAGGTGAGCAGCACCAGCCGCAGGTCGTCGCCGAGCGACGCGACGACGTCGTAGTCGGGGGCGCGCAGCCGCACCTCGACGCTGGCGGCGAGCGACGAGCCGATCTCGCCGGCGACGCGCAGCTCCTCCAGGCGCTTCTGCACGTCGGCGCGCACCCGGCGGATCACGGACCAGCGCGCCTCCAGCGCGTCGGCGTCCGCCACGGCCGGCAGCTCGTGCCAGGTGTGCAGGAACACGCTGTCGTCGTCGTTGCCGGTCAGCGCGGCCCAGGCCTCCTCCGCGGTGAACGACAGGATCGGCGCGAACAGCCGCGCCAGGCTGTGGGCGATGTGGTGGATCGCGGTCTGCGCCGCGCGCCGCGGCCGGCCGTCGGCGGCGGCGGTGTCGAGGCGGTCCTTGAGCACG
>CAZGTK010000609.1:0-1672 GCA_964528415.1 uncultured Burkholderiales bacterium
ATTTAAAGAATTCGTCTATGCCTTCCTCTGAAAACCCGGGGGCGATGAATTCGTTGAACGAGCGGGCGACGAGGTTGGAGACGGCAACTGTATCAATCAGGTTCAAATACTTGAACGAAAATGTTTTTTCATTTACTCGGACAGTGCTCATAGTGAATTTAATTTGGAGAATATAATTTGGGCTAATTTTCTAATATCTCTTAAGAGATTCCTAACTTCTTGATCGGAAATATCTATTTTCCTGCCGATTAAGGATTTAGGGCATCCTGTCAATTCGGTATAACGTTCATCAATAATGCCCATTTTATGGGCTATTAGATGTCGTTTCTCAAAAGATATTTGATAATCTTTCCAAGTTGCTGCAGGGATTGATTCTGCGAAATCAAAACCAAATAATTCGTTTAAAGTTTTACGGCTTTTAGTGATGGATTGAAATGAAATATGTTCAGCTTTATACGGCTTCACTGTTTTATTTGAGTGAACTTTACATAACTCTCTTCCAAAGCCATCAAATGATGAAACAATATCTTCTAGCGCATTCTCCAAAAGTTTATGCGCGATTCCTGGTTCTGAGTTTTGAGCTATTTTTAAAATGTTTTCAATGACTGCCAGATTGGCATTGAAAATTTGTAATGAATTATGGATTCCACAATCAGGGCAGAAGCCAAACATTCCATAGATGGTATATTCAAGAGTGCAATTATCACATTTTATTTCTTCTTCAAGATCCTTTTCTGAATATTGGAGGATTGGTATAGGTTTTCCATCAACTTTTACTCCTAAGCTGAAGAGGGCTCTAGGATTTGGTTTTCGTTCTAGCTGTTTTAAGGATTTTATTACTTCACAGCTTATCTTATTAAGCGCTTTAGATTCGGCGTATTCTAGTTGATCTTTAGTCCAGTATTTGTCCTGAGATTCACAGCAGCCACAATAAGGACAGTGACACGGTACCTCTCCTTTAATACCTGTGCCTGATTTAATTTTAAAGTACTTTTCACATTCGGGACATTCACGACCTGTATAACCCTTAGAATCAGCCGAGATTGGAATAGAAAATTCAATAATATCATCCATAGATGTAACCTCTGTTTTATCTTAATCCAAACTCTGCAATAATTGCAGGTCGTGATGCTAACAGTCTTTCCAAATGACTGTCAGGCCACATCTCTATTGTTAGAGATGTATCAGACTGGTTATGTTTTTCAATTAATTCGACAGCATCTGTCGAAAATCTACCGGTAGTAGCTATAATGTGAACATCGACTCTTGGAGGTTCCCATAATCTCATTTGTTGTCGTAATTCACCAATATCGCTTACAGCAACGCTCTTTCTTAGCCAATGCTTACATTGTATTATGACGCGCTGTCTGATAATACCTGCCAAGGAATCATTAAATTTCCTATAGACTGAAAGATCACGACCACGATCAGCGGCTTTTGTTTTAGTCAGCCACTGCGGATTCTCGTATTCATTCTCTTGCGAAATAAGGGAAAAGATAAGTCTTTCAAAACCCTCGTCATCTAATTTTTCCCAAGCTAGTTTTGTCGCTACGGGGCCTTTTGGTTTTGTTTTTGTTATTGTGGATAAATCTTCCAATTCTATTGGTATGGGTTCATCGTCTGCATAAAGATTTTGCTGCAAAACTTTTTTAACTTGAGGCCAGTCAAAATT
>CAZGTK010000610.1:0-1662 GCA_964528415.1 uncultured Burkholderiales bacterium
AGCTGCCGATCAAGGTGCGGGAGCTATCCCTTTACGGCGAGCAGATCTGGCCGGTCTTCGTGAATCAGTTTTCCGGCCAGGTACAGCTCAGCTACATCCATCCTTCGCGCCTGAAGGAAGTGGTGGTCGACCCGGACAACCCCGAGCAGCCGGTGGGCCTGATCGTCAGCAATGGGCTGATGGAGAAGGATCTGCGCTACCGGGTGGTGGTGAATGGCACGGAACAGCTATTCACGCAGCGCACCCGGGCGCTACGGGAGACCTTCACCGATGGGGAGGTCTTCTACTTCGCGGTGAACACGCTTTCGACCACGCGGCGCGGGCGCTCGGATCTGCGCGCGCCGGCCGATTGGCTGGATGCCTACGACCAGTTCCTGTTCGGCGAGATCGAGCGCTACAACTTCCTGAGGGCGTTCGTGTGGGACGTGACGCTGAACGGCGCCGACCCGGAGAAGGTCAATCAGCGCGCGCGGGAGATCAAGCCGCCTGCGCCCGGCAGCGTGCGCGTGCACAACGATTCCGAGGTGTGGAAGGCGGAGGCGCCCGATCTTCAGGCCACCGACACAAGCAACGGCGCGCGGCTCTTCCGCAATCACGTGCTCGGCGCTGCGAGTATCCCAGAGCACTGGTTCGGCGGTGGTGGCGATGTGAACCTTGCGACCGCGGCGGAGATGGGAGGCCCGACCTACAAGATGTTCTCCATGCGCCAGCGTGAGGTTCGGCACATGCTCGAGGAGGTCGGGCGCTTCGTCATTCGCCAAGCCATCATCGCCAAGGAGAGCCGCGAGCCGGACTGGACTGATCCGCGCCTCGAGGTCCAGGTGGTGTTCCCGGAGATGATCCCGACCGACACGACCAAATACGCTGCGGCGCTTTCGCAGGTTGCGGCCGCCTGTGTCGTTGCTATGGATGCCGGCATTCTCGGCGAGGAGGCGGCGGCCAGCTTGCTGGCGACGGTGGCGGGCCGGCTGGGCTACGAGATGGACCCGGTGAAGGAACTGGAGGCCGCGCGTGCCAGGAAGAAGGCGCTGGCCGAGGCGGATGGGTTCCAGGCGCCCGACCTGGCGGCCGAGCCGGCTGCGGCGGCCAGCGGCGGGGCTGTCCTGGAAAAGGTGGCGCCGTGATCCGTATCGAGTTCGAGGACGATGATCTGCGCCGGTTGCGCGAGGCGATCGAGAAGGCGCCGGAGATCGTCCAGGACGAGATGATGCGCTGGGGCTGGGATACCGGCGCCCGCCTTCAGGGGCAGGTGATCCGGCGCACACCAATGAAGACGAGGGCGCTGCGCAATTCGATTCAGGCCGGGCTCAGTGTCGTGCCGCTGGGGCAGATCGGGCAGCAGCGCCTTGGGGCGTTTGGGGTGGAGGCGCTGCCTGGTGACCGGATTGGCGTCAAGTCCTCGCCATCGGGCAGCTTCGGTGTTTCCGTGGTGATCGGCAGCAACGAGCAGTATGCGGCGTACGTGGAGGGGGGGACGAAGCCGCACAAGATCAGGCCGCGCAACGCGAAGGTGCTCGCCTTCCAGGGCGCTGGCGGGACGGTTTTCGCGCGGGAGGTGAATCACCCTGGCACACCGGCGGCGAACATGTTCGGCGATGCGCTGGAGGCGAGCG
This sequence comes from uncultured Burkholderiales bacterium, assembly GCA_964528415.1. GTDB lineage: Bacteria > Pseudomonadota > Gammaproteobacteria > Burkholderiales > UBA6910 > DATIUV01. The sequence goes on from CAZGTK010000610.1 coordinate 1,614, forward strand.
AGGGCGCGATCCGGGCTTCGGTGCAGGGGCTGCTTGATCGGATCATGGC
>CAZGTK010000611.1:0-1656 GCA_964528415.1 uncultured Burkholderiales bacterium
CGATCCCCTGGTAATAGCAGGCCTCGAAGTGCAGCCCGGGAACATACTCGAGCGCCCCCCAGTAGCGGCCATAGAGGACGCTGCCGCCCAGCATGTCCAGCGCGGCGGCGACACGCTCGGCGCCGCGATAACCCAGCACCAGAAGCACGTTGTCGGGCATCGTCGCGCCCAGCCGCCGGAAAAACTCCAGCGTGAGGTACGGCGTGGAATGGTGCTGGCGGTAGGTGCGGGTATAGCAGCGGAAAAAGAAATCCCAGTCCTCGGGCGCAGCGTCGCGGCCGGTGCGGCACTCGAAGCGCACGCCGGCCTCGGCGGCGCGGCGGCGCTCCTGGCGGATCTTCTTGCGCTTGGCGCTGCTCATCGACGCCAGGTAGTGCTCGAAGTCCTCGTAGCCGGCGTTGTCCCAGTGAAACTGCACGCCATGGCGGAGCATGAGCCCAGCGGCCTCCAGTTCGCGCGCTTCGCCATCCGGCGGAAACAGCACGTGCAGCGACGAGACCTTGGATTCCCGCGCCAGCGCCAGCGCGGCGTTCGCGAGCGAGCGCCGATGATCCGGGTCGGCCGCCAGCACGCGCGGGCCGCTGGCCGGCGTGAACGGCACCGCGCACAGGAGCTTGGGATAGTAGGCCAGGCCGTGGCGCTGGTAGGCGTCGGCCCAGGCCCAGTCGAACACGTACTCGCCGTACGAATGGGACTTTAGGTAGAGCGGCAGCGCGCCGGCGAGGCGCCCGTTCTCGCGCAGCGTCAGGTACAGCGGCCGCCAGCCGGTGCGCGCCGACGCGCACCCGGTCTCGTGCAGCGCGGCGAGAAAGTCGTGGCGCAGGAACGGGTTGTCGCCGGCCAGCGCATTCCACTGCGCCGCCGGGATCTGCTCGGGATGTTCGGAGACCTCGATCATGGGGAAGGACGGCCTTTCGACCACGCAATGCGCGCGGCGTTGCCCGGCCGGGCGTTCCGGCCGCCGGGGGGCGGTGCTATGATCGCAAGCCCCCCGAAAAATGGAAACTCGTCACGCCCGATGAAGATTGCCATCGCGCAAATGAACGGCGTGGTCGGCGACCTGGCCGGCAACGCGGCCGCGATCCTGGACCAGGCGGCCCGCGCCCATGACGCCGGGGCGACGCTGATGGTCACGCCGGAAATGAGCCTCGCCGGCTACCCGCCCGAGGACCTGCTGCTGCGCGACGGCTTCTACCGGGCCTGTGACGACGCGCTGCGGCACCTCAGGGAGCGGGTGCGCGGCATCGCCGTGGTGGTGGGCCATCCGCGACAGGTGGACGGCCGCCGCTACAACGCCGCCTCCGTGATCCGCGACGGCGAGATCGTCGCGACCTACCACAAGCGCAAGCTGCCGAACTACGAGGTCTTCGACGAGGAGCGCTATTTCGACGCCGGCGACGAGCCCTGCGTCGTCGAGATCGAAGGCGTGCGCTTCGGCCTCAACATCTGTGCCGACGTCTGGGAGGAGGGCGCGCCCGACCGCGCCCGCGCCGCCGGCGCCCAGGTGCTGCTCACGCTCAACGCGTCGCCCTATCACCTGCGCAAGCAGGCGACGCGCTACGAGGTGGTGCGGAGCCGAATCGCCGCCACCGGCATTCCGGTCGTGTACGTGAACCGGGTGGGCGGCCAGGACGAGCTGGTGTTCGACGGCGCCTC
>CAZGTK010000612.1:0-1654 GCA_964528415.1 uncultured Burkholderiales bacterium
GCGTGGCCGGCCGGCGGACTATCTCGGGGACGGCGTATTCGATACCGATGTGCGCCGCGCCGGGGTGAGCTACCTCTGAGGGATCGGACGATGCCAGGACCAGCCCGGACGCCGACACGGATCCTTGCCTTGAGTGGCAGCCGGCGCGCGAAGGCGCGGGCGCGAACGGAACCGCGGGCCCGGCCCGGGGCCCCGCGGCCGCCGGCCTCGCTCGATGCCGAAGGCCGGGCCATCTGGCGGCGCTGTGCGAAGGAAGCCGCGGCCGTGCTGTCGACAGTGGATCGGGCGGCGCTCGAATTGTGGGTGCGGACGGAACTCGAGATCGTCGATTGCGATCGCAAGGTGGCGGAGCTCGGCCGGTATCAGGTGATTCGAGACGAGCGTGGCGTGGTCAAGCGCCAGGTGGCGGCGCCGTGGGTGACACGCCGGGACGAGCTCGCCCGGCAGTTGGTCCGCATCCTCGCCGAGTTCGGGCTCACGCCGGCCTCGCGGTCGAAGGTCTCCGCGGTGCCGGCGGCGCCGGCGTCGAAACTCGAGATGTTCCTGGGGGGGCAGCGTGGCGCGTAAGCGATCTTTTCCGGCGGGCTGGGTGCGGACCGCTGCGGATCGGCGCGCGGTGGCTGAGGGCTGCGTGGTCGACCTGGCCGCCGGCCGGCGGGTGATCGCCTTCATCGAAACCTTCTGCCGGCATTCGAAAGGCCGGGACGCCGGGCAGCCGTTCCGCCTGCAGCCCTGGCAGCGGCAGATCATCCTCGAGGTCTTCTCGTGGAAACGGCCGGATGGGTCGCGGCGGTTCCGCACGGCGTATCTCGAAATCCCGAAGAAGAGCGGCAAGACGACGCTGGCGGCGGCGTTGAGCCTGTACTTGCTCATCGGGGATCAGGAGCCCGGCGCCGTCGTCGTCAACGCGGCCGTCGACCGGAGCCAGGCGTCCCTCTGTTTCGATGAAGCCGCGGCGATGGTGCGCGCTTCGGCGGATCTCCGCTCCGTGATCGAGGTGATTGATTCGCGCAAGACACTGGTGCACGCGGGCTCCGGCTCGAAGGCGTACGCGCTCTCCGCGGATACCGACACGAAGGAAGGGCTGAACGTGTCCGGCGCGGTGATCGATGAACTGCACGCGCACCCGAACCGCGACATGTTCGATGTGCTCCTGCACGCCGGGGCGGCGCGGCGCCAGCCGCTCACGATCATCATTACGACGGCCGGCCTGCACGATCCGGAGTCGATCGGGTGGGAGATGCACGAGCGGGCGCGCCAGGTGCTCGAGGACACGAGTGAGGAAACCGCCCTCTACGCGCGCATCTGGGCGGCGGATCCGGCGGCGGACTGGACGAGCCCGGAAACGTGGCGGTCGGCGAATCCCAGTTGGGGCGTGACCGTGCATGAAGCGGAACTCCGCGATCAATGCGAGGCGGCGCGCCACTCGCCGGCGCTCGAGGCGGCGTTCAAACGCTACCGCCTGAACGGCTGGGCCTCGCCGGTCTCGCGCTGGTTGTCGCTGGCGGCGTGGGATGCCTCCGCCGGACATCCCATCGTGGAAGAGACGTACGTGCGCCGGCCGTTCTGCGCGGGGATCGACCTGGCCAGCGTGAGCGACCTGAGCGCGTATTGCCTGCTCTGGCCGTGCCCGCATCAGGCCGGCGCGGTGGAC
>CAZGTK010000613.1:0-1653 GCA_964528415.1 uncultured Burkholderiales bacterium
GAATGACGAATGACGAATGACGAATGACGAATGACGAATGAAGAGCGCCCTCTGAACTCGTCACTCGTCACTCGTAACTCGTCACTTGCCTCGTTACTCCCACTCAATCGTCCCCGGCGGCTTCGATGTGATGTCAAACACCACCCGGTTCACCCCCTCCACCTCGTTGACGATGCGGCGGCTGGCTTCGGCCAGCACGTCATAGGGCAGCCGCGCCCAGTCGGCCGTCATGAAATCCTCGGTCGTTACGGCGCGCAGGGCCACGACCTCCTTGTAGGTGCGAAAGTCGCCCATCACGCCGACGCTCTTCACCGGCAGCAGCACGGCGAACGCCTGTTGCGTCCCCTCGCGCAGCAGCTCCGCCCGGCCCAGCTCCTCGATGAAGATGGCGTCCGCCCGCCGCAGCCGCTCCAGCCGCTCCCAGGTAATCTCGCCCAGGCAGCGCACGGCCAGCCCCGGCCCGGGGAACGGCTGCCGCCAGATGATGCTGTCCGGCAGCCCCAGGGCGATGCCCAGCCGCCGCACCTCGTCCTTGAACAACGCCCGCAGCGGCTCCACCAGCTTAAAATCCATATCGGCCGGCAGACCGCCGACGTTGTGGTGGGTCTTGATGACCCGCGCCTCGCCGCGCCCCTTGCCGGCGCTCTCGATGATGTCGGGGTAGATCGTCCCCTGGGCCAGGAACTCCACCCGGCCCAGCGCCCGCGCCTCGCGCTCGAAGATGCGCACGAACTTCTCGCCGATGACGCGCCGCTTCTGCTCCGGGTCGACCACGCCGGCCAGCGCGGCGAGGTACTCCTCGATGGCGTTGACGGCGATGAGGCGGATGCCCTGCTCCTGCTGGAACGAGCGGACGATGTTGAGCGGCTCCCCGGCGCGCATCATGCCGGTGTCGACGAAGATGCAGGTCAGCTGGTCGCCCACGGCGCGATGGATGAGCGCCGCGGCCACGGCCGAATCGAGGCCGCCGCTGAGGCCCAGCACGACGCGGCCGTCGCCCACCTGCTCGCGGATGGCCGCCGTCTGCTCGTCGATGAAGTTGGCCGGCGTCCAGTCGGGCGCGCAGCCGCAGATGCGATGGACGAAGTTGCTCAGCAGCAGCCGCCCCTGTGGCGTGTGGGCCACTTCGGGGTGGAACTGCACGGCGTAGTAATCGCGCGTGGGGTCGGCCGCGGCGGCGAAGGGAGAGTTGCCGCTGTGGGCCACGGCGTGGAAGCCGGGCGGCAGCGCCTGCACCTTGTCGCCGTGGCTCATCCACACCTGGGCGGCGCGGCCGTCGGGCGATTCCCACCCGGCGAAGAGCGGGCCGGCGGGGTCGTCGATGACCAGACCGGCCGGGCCGTACTCGTGTTCCGTGCTGCCGGCCACGCGGCCGCCGAGCGTGTGCGAGAGCAGTTGCATGCCGTAGCAGATGCCCAGCACCGGCAACCCGCTTGCCACTACGTAGTCGGGCAGGGTGGGCGCGCCGGGGTCATAGACGCTGTTGGGGCCGCCGCTGAGGATGATGCCCCTGGGATTCAGCGCCAGCGCCTCGGCCGCGGGGGTATCCCAGGGCAGCAATTCGCAGTAGACGTTGGCGTCACGCACCCGGCGGGTGATGAGCTGTGAGTATTGAGAGCCGTAGTCAAGAACAATTATTGTGTCGTGTTGCAT
>CAZGTK010000614.1:0-1653 GCA_964528415.1 uncultured Burkholderiales bacterium
TTCTACATGGGCTTCAACATGCTGGACCCCGTAGTGGGCGGCGGCGGGGAGCGCGGGCGCAAGCTGCGCCAGGCGATCTCGATCGCGTTCGACGTCGAGGAGTTCATCTCGATCTTCCTGAACGGCCGCGGGCTGCCGGGGCAGGGGCCGATCCCGCCCGGCATCTTCGGCCACCGCGACGGCCGCGAGGGCATCAACCCCTACGTCTACGACTGGGTCGACGGCGCGCCGCGGCGCAAGTCGCTCGCCGAGGCGCGGCGGCTCCTCGCCGAGGCCGGCTACCCGGACGGCCGTGACGCCAAGACCGGCAAGCCGCTGATCCTGAACTTCGACACCACCGCGCGAGGCCCCGGCGACAAGTCGCGGCTCGACTGGATCAAGCGCCAGTTCGACAAGCTCGGCGTCCAGCTGGTGATCCGCGCGACCGACTACAACCGCTTCCAGGACAAGGTGCGCTCGGGCGCGGCGCAGATGTTCTTCTACGGTTGGAACGCCGACTACCCGGACCCGGAGAACTTCTTCTTCCTGCTGAACGGCGCGGAAGCCTCGGCCAGGACCGGCGGCAACGGCGTCAACTACGCCAACTACGACAACGCCGAGTTCAACCGCCTGTTCGAGCAGATGAAGAACATGCAGAACGCTCCCGAGCGCCAGGCGGTGATCGACCGCATGCTCGCGATCGTTCGGCGCGACGCGCCGTGGCTGTACTTCTTCTACCCGAAGGACTACGGCCTGCAGCACGCCTGGATGAAGAACCGCAAGCCGAACCAGATGGCGAACAACGGCCTCAAGTACCAGCGGCTCGATCCCGAGCTGCGCGAGGCCAGGCGGCGCGAGTGGAACGAGCCCGTCGTGTGGCCGCTCGCCGTGCTGGGCGGCGTGCTGGTGGCGAGCCTGGTGCCGGCGGTGCTTCTGCACCGTCGCCGCGAGCGCTCGACCGCCAAAGCGGGGGTGGCGCCCGGGTGATCGCCTACATCGTCCGCCGCGTCCTCTACGCGATCCCGATCCTGATCGGCGTGAACCTCATCACGTTCGCGCTGTTCTTCGTCGTCAACTCGCCCGACGACATGGCGCGGCTGCACCTCGGCGTGAAGCGCGTCACGCCGGAGGCGATGCAGAACTGGAAGGCGCAGCGCGGCTACGACAGGCCTCTGCTGTACAACGCTTCGGCGAGCGGCGCCGCGCGCTTCACCGACACCATCTTCTTCCAGAAGTCGGTGCGCCTGTTCGCCTTCGACTTCGGCCGCTCGGACGCCGAGGGGCGCGACATCGGCGCCGACATCCGCCAGCGCATGGCCCCGAGCCTGGCGATCGCGCTGCCGGTGTTCCTCGTCGGGCTGGCGACCTACATCACCTTCGCGCTGACCATCGCGTTCTTCCGCGGCACCTACGTCGATTTCTGGGGCGTGGTGGTGTGCGTCGCCATGATGTCGATCTCGGGGCTGTTCTACATCATCGGCGGCCAGTACCTGGTCGGCAAGCTGTGGAACCTGGTGCCGATCTCGGGCTACGAGGGCGGCTTTGCCGGTGTCCGCTTCCTGCTGCTGCCGGTGGCGGTGGGCGTGATCGGCGGCATCGGCGCCAGCACGCGCTGGTACCGCACCATCTTCCTCGAGGAGATCTCCAAGGACTACGTGCGCACCGCGCGCGCCA
>CAZGTK010000615.1:0-1651 GCA_964528415.1 uncultured Burkholderiales bacterium
ACCAGGCAGAGAACGTGTCCCAAAAAGTCTTGGGTACGCTTACAACCTCATCAGACATAGTTACCTCCTCAATTCGGTACAGCGCTGCCGCCTCTCCCAGGTGGGGCGTGTGCAGCAGTGCATCACCAACAATTAGCGGGCCGGGGATGACTTCGCCGTTCTCCGGGTTTTCCAATCCCCCGCCCTCCCACAAAATCTCAGCCTCCACCGTGGAAGACCACATCGCCCCCTGGCGCTCGACCAACCTCGGCGCGCGCGTCCTGGGCGGGCCGGTGCGCTTCGTGCTCTGCGGCTCCGGCCACATCGCCCGCATCGTCAACCCGCCCGCGGCGAACAAGTACGGGTTCTGGACCAACGACGCGCTGCCCGACACGCCCGAGGCGTTCCAGCAGTCCGCCCGCCGGAACGAGGGCTCGTGGTGGCCCGACTGGCAGGCGTGGATCGACGCGCTCAACGCGGGCGAGAAGGTGCCCGCGCGCACGCCGGGCGACGGCCAGCTCGCGCGGCTGGAGGCCGCCCCGGGGTCGTACGTGGCGCTGCGCCTCGACGCGGGAGCGCGCGCCGACCCCCCGAAGGCGTGAGGCCGCCACCGCGCGGGCGGGCGACGTGAGGCCGGTGCCGGGCGCCTCGCCCGGGCTCTACCTCCGGCTCGTGCTGATGGCCGCCTGCTGGGGCGGCCAGTTCGTCGCCGGTCGCGTCGCTGCCCCGCTGCTGCCGCCGTTCACCGCCGGGGCGCTGCGCCTCGCGACCGCGATCGTCATCCTCCTCGCGCTCGTGCGCGTGCTCGAAGGCGGGCTGCCGCGCCCGGACGCGCGCGGGCTCGCGCTGCTCGCGGCCCTCGGGTTCACCGGCGTGTTCGCGTGGAACGCGTGCGTCTTTCCCGCGCTCGAGCGCGTGCCGGCGGGGCGCGGGGCGCTGATCATGGCGCTCAACCCGATCGGGACCGCGCTCGGGATGTGGCTCATCTTCCGCGAGCGGCTCTCCCGCGGCCGGTGGGCCGGGATCGCGCTCGCGCTCGTGGGCGCGGCGATCGTGATCGCGCGCGGCGACCTCCCGTCGCTCTTCTCCGGCGCGCTCGGCACGGGCGAGCTGCTGCTGTTCGGCAGCGTGCTCGGGTGGGTGAGCTATACGCTGATCGGGCGCGGCGTTCTCGGCCGCGTCTCGCCGCTCGCGATGACCACCTGGGCCGCGCTGCTCGGCGGGGGGATGCTCGCGCTCGCGGCGCTGTTCGAGCGGCCCTGGGCGGCGATCGCCGACCTGCCCGCGCGCGGCTGGCTCGCGATCACCTACATCGGGATCTTCGGGACGGTGCTCGCGTTCCTCTTCTTCTCCGAGGGCGTGCGGCGCATCGGCCCGTCGCGCACCGCGATCTTCATCAACTTCGTGCCGGTGATCGGGGTCGCGTTCTCCGCGCTCGTCCTCGGCGAGCCCATCCTCGCCAGCATGGTCATCGGCGGCCTGATGGTCATCGGCGGGGTCCTGCTGACGACCCGACCCTCGCCGGCGGCTGCGCCGCGCCGGGTGCGCGCGCAGCGCGCAGGCGCCGGGATGCGGCCGGGAGAGTGACCGCGCGCGCGGGAGCCGCGCCGCCGGCGGTGCTAGAGTTTCGGGCGCGTCCGGCCGGGCACGGGCCGGCGGCGCCGCCCCGCGC
>CAZGTK010000616.1:0-1639 GCA_964528415.1 uncultured Burkholderiales bacterium
GCCCGGCGTGAGCGCGCGCTGCGGCGGCTGGACCGCCGTCGGCGCGGCCGTCGGGGCCGGCGCGGTCTCCGTGTCCGGCGCTTCGCCGCTCTTGGCCGCCGGCTGCGCAGGCAGGGGCCTCACCGGCAGCGACTGCGCGTGCGCCGGCAGCACGCCGGCGAGCGCGATCAGGAGCACCGCGGCCGTGCGCCACCGGATCGTCACGCCCGCGTCCTCAGCGCTCGACCGCGCGCACGGACTCGATCACGTCGCTCCGGGCGGCGAGCCGCTCGCGCGCGGCGGCGAGCGTCTCCGGCGCGACCGCCAGCGTGTAGACGCCCAGCGCGCCGGGGCCGCCGACGATCTGGGCGCCGACCTCGGCCAGCACGGCCCGGATCTGCGCTTCCGTCGCCTCGGGCCGGAACGTGACCTGCAGCCGCGCGCCCTCGACCGCTGCCGGCGGCGCCGACAGCGTCGTGAGCCGCGCGTCGCGCTCGTGCATCAGCACGCCGATGACGCCCGCCTGCACCACCAGCAGCGTCGCGGCCAGCGCGAGCGCCGGCACGAACCAGCGCGGCTTCTCCCTGCGCCGCATCGCGACGACGTTGGGCGCGCGCTGCGCCTCGAGGCGCTGCATGAACTTCTCGAATCCGGGATCGCTCTCGGGCAGCGGCGTGGCCGCGCGCAGGTCCTCGTCGAGCCGCGCGAGCCAGGCCGCCTCCGCCCGCGCCGGCGCGGAGCGCTCGAGATACGCCTCGACGCGCGCGCGGGCCGCCGCGTCCAGCGTGCCGTTGACGTACCAGGGCAGCAGAGCGCGCAGCCCGGCGTCGTCGCGCGCGTCAGCCATGGTCGATCCGCCGCTCCAGGCAGCGCCTCAGGGTCTTCTTGGCGTGGAACACGCGCGTCTTCACCGTGCCTTCGGGAACCTGCTGGATCTCCGCCACCTCGGCGAGCCCCATCTCCTCGAAGAACACCAGGTGCAGGCACTCGCGATGCTCGGGCGAGAGGCGCTCGAGGCAGTGGCCGACGTGCTCGGCGCGCTGCTCGCGTGCGAGGCGCTCGAAGCCGGACTCGTCGTTTTCGTCGGCCAGCGTCTCGCCCAGTTCGTCGATGTCGACCCACTCGCCGCGGCCGCGGCGGCGCAGCTTGTCCAGCGCGCGATGCCGCGCGATGCCGAACAGCCACGTGCGCACCTGCGACTGTCCGGCGAAGCGGCCGGCGGCGTTCCACACCTCCATCATCGTCTCGATCACCGTTTCCTCCGCCTCGTCCGGATGGGACAGCTGGCGCAGCGCGAAGGCGTACACCTGCCGTCCGAAGAGCTTGTAGAACGTCGCCATCGCCGCCTCGTCGTGCCCGGCGATGCGCTCCAGCAGCCGACTCGCCTCCGGGTCCTCGGTGCGCATGTCGTTCAACCCCGCCGCGCCGCGGTCACCGCCCAGGGCCGCCCGAGGCCGGCCATCGCATCGCGCGATGGCCGGCGCGCCGGTCAGCGGCCGCCTTCGGCCGGGCCGACACGGGCCGGGGTCGTCTCGGCAGCGGGCGGCGCCACCTTCAGTTGCGGCGCCGCGGGCGGCGTGGGCCCCGGCTTGGCGGGCACCACGTTCAGCTGCGGCGCGGCCGGCTTGACCGGCGCGACGTTCAGCGTCGGCGCGACGGG
>CAZGTK010000617.1:0-1636 GCA_964528415.1 uncultured Burkholderiales bacterium
AGCGCGTTCCTGCCCTCGTCTACTGGCAGCCGGCAAAGCCCTGCTGCCGCCAGGCCTCGTACAGCACGATCGCGGCCGCGTTGGCGACGTTGAGGCTGCGGCTGCCGGGTACCATCGGGATGCGCAGCCGCTGGGACGGGGGAAACTCCGCCAGCACCGCGTCCGGCAGGCCGCGCGTTTCGGGGCCCAGGACGAGCGCGTCCCCCGGGCGAAACGCCGCCGCGTCGTAGCGGCTCGATCCGCGGGTCGTCAGAGCGAAAAGCCGGTCCGCGGCCAGCGTCGCTCGGCACGCCTGCCAACTCGTGTGAGTGGTCACTTCCCCCAGTGAATGGTAGTCGAGCCCGACTCGCCGAAGCCGCCGGTCGTCCATCTGGAAACCCAGCGGTTTTACGAGATGAAGGCGCGCGCCGGCGTTGGCGCACAGGCGGATCAACGCGCCGGCATTGACGGGAATTTCCGGCTGATACAGGACGACGTCGAACACGAATCGTGAAGGCCACTTGATTATTTATTATTATTGTGCATCAATGGCATAAAGCTTGCTATTAAAACTTTACACGAATTAACGCTTGAAAGTAGCGATGCGGCCTCAAAGAGTCCGATTGGGGGAATTGCTCGTGGAGCAGCGGCTGATCACCGAGGAGCAGCTGGCGCGCGCGCTCGACGATCAGAAGCGCTCCGGCCGCAAGCTGGGCCGGGTCCTCGTCGACATGGGGTTTGCGTCCGAGGACGACATCTCCAAGGCCCTCGCGCGGCAACTGCGCGTGCCCTACATCGACCTGCGGCACTACGAGGTGCGCCCCGAGACCGCGCGGCGCCTGCCCGAAGTGCACGCCCGGCGTTTCCGCGCCGTGGCCCTGGCGGACGAAGGGGCGGCGCTCAAGGTCGGCATGGCGGATCCCACCGATCTGTTCGCGTTCGACGAGATCGGCCGCATCGTCCAGCGCGACGTCGAGCTCGCCGTGGTGACGGAGAGCCAGGCGCTCGAGCTCATCGACCGCATTTACCGCCGCACGGAGCAGATCAGCTCGCTCGCGCAGGAACTGGAGGACGAGGTCGGCGACATCGGCCTCGACCTCGCGGCGCTGGGCATCGGCATCGGCACCGAGGATGCGCCGGTCGTCAAACTGCTGCAGACGGTGTTCGAGGACGCCGTGCAGGTGCGCGCCTCGGACATCCACGTCGAGCCGCAGGAGTTCAAGCTGCAAATCCGCTTCCGCATCGACGGCGTGCTGCACCTGCAGACCGAGGCCGACCTCAAGATCGCCAGCGCGGTCGCGCTGCGCCTGAAGCTGATGTCGGGCCTCGACATCGCCGAGCGGCGCCTGCCCCAGGACGGCCGCTTCAACATCAAGGTGCGCGGCAACTCGATCGACGTGCGGATCTCCACCATGCCGACCCAGTTCGGCGAGTCGGTGGTGCTGCGCCTGCTGAACCAGAGCCAGGGCCTGATGGCGCTCGACAACTTGGGCATGCCGCGCGAGATGGTGGAGCGGCTGCGGGCGGTGATCCGGCGCCCCACCGGCATGGTGCTGGTCACGGGCCCCACCGGCAGCGGCAAGACCACCACGCTCTACGCCCTGCTGAAGGAAATCAACACGCCCGATCTCAAGATCATCACCGTCGAGGACCCGGT
>CAZGTK010000618.1:0-1636 GCA_964528415.1 uncultured Burkholderiales bacterium
TCAGCCAGATCTGGTACGGATTGAGCGCGCCGTAGGGGCCGAAGTCGCGGTTCGGCAGGATCGGCAGGACGATGAAGGAGAGCACGGCGAACTGGAGGATGGAGATCAGGTCGCGGCGCGTGAGCGCGCGGCTTACGTCTTCGAGCTCCGTCTTGAAGTAGAGCAGGATCGTGGTGACGATGGCGATCATCACCGCTTCGGTGGTGAAGCCGTACCAGACCATCGCGCCGAGGGCGTAGCTCAGACAGATGGCGACCACCGTCGTGGTGCCGGGATCGGCCGGGCCGTCGCGCTCGCGCAGGTAGGCGAGGCTGGTGGAGAGGCCGACGACGACGAGGCCTGCGGCGAGGACCCAGGCCGCGCCGCTGCGGTCCGAGAGCAGCGCGCACACGGCGCCCAGCAGGCTCGCCAGCGCGAACGTGCGCAGGCCCGCCTTCGCCTCGGGCCGCCGCTCCCGCTCCAGCCCCAGCAGCAGGCCGATGGCGATGGCGATGCCGAAGGTGAGCGCCAGGTCCAGCGCTTCGGTGGCCAGGGAGTCGAGGCCGTTCACGCGCTCGATCCTAGATCGGATTCCAGTGCCGCACGATGAGCTGCAGCCGCTCGACGCCGTTGAACTCGTTCAGGTCGATCCGGTAGAGCGCGCGGATGCGCCCCGGCAGCGGCTCGACGTGGAAGAACAGCATGGCCTCCACGCGGGCGCCTTCCTTGGCGAGCTGCAGCTTGAGGTGCCGCTCGCCGACGACGCGCTGCGCGGCCACCGTGAAGCAGTCCTCGAACAGCGGCTCCGGGAATCCCTGCCCCCAGGCCATGCGCGCAAGTTCCCGCGCGAGGTCCAGGTCCAGGTGACGGGCCTCGACCGGGCCGTCGGTTTCCAGCCACTGCTCGAGGTCGGCCGGCGTCAGCAGGCCGCTCACCACGCCCTCGAACGCGTCGCGAAAGGCGTCGAAGCCCGTGGCCGGAATCGACAGGCCGGCGGCCGCGGCGTGACCGCCGAAGCGCAGCACGAGCCCGGGATGGCGCTTCACCACCAGGTCCAGCGCGTCGCGCAGGTGCAGCCCCCCGATCGAGCGGCCGGAGCCCTTGAGCTCGCCGTCGGCGCCCGGCGCGAACGCGATCACGGGCCGGTGGTAGCGCTCCCTGATGCGCGAGGCGAGGATGCCGATCACGCCCTGGTGCCAGCCGGGCCGGTACAGCGCCAGGCTGTAGCGGCTGCCGACGTCGATATCCTCCAGGTGCGCCAGCGCGTCGTCCTGCATCTCCGACTCGACCGCGCGCCGCTCCCGGTTGAGCCGGTCGAGATCGCCGGCGATCGCCAGCGCGCGCTCCGGCTCGTCGGTGACGAGGCACTCGATGCCGAGCGCCATGTCCGCCATGCGGCCGGCCGCGTTGAGGCGGGGGCCGAGGCAGAAGCCGAGATCATAGGTCGATGCCCGCCGCGCCTCGCGGCCGGCGGCGGTGAACAGCGCCTGCACGCCGGGCTGGCCGCGGCCCTCGCGGATGCGCTTGAGCCCCTGGTGCACGAGGATGCGGTTGTTGTCGTCGAGGCGCACGACGTCCGCCACCGTGCCCAGCGCCACCAGGTCCAGCAGGCGGCCCAGGTTGGGCTCGTCGCGGCCGGCGAACGCGCCGCGGCGGC
>CAZGTK010000619.1:0-1633 GCA_964528415.1 uncultured Burkholderiales bacterium
CACCAGCGCGTCGCCGCCGGCCGCGACGTGGTCGATGATCTCGGCCTGCGGGCCGCGGAACGCGGGATAGCCGAACGTGTCGTTGAGGATCGAGAGCGCGGTGGTCATGACGCGTCAACGCGGCGCGGCTGGCCTCGAACCGGCACGGCGCGCGCGGAGAATCACGCCGCCTGCGACTTCGCCAGCGCCTGGTCGAGGTCCCAGAGGATGTCGTCGAGGTCCTCGATGCCGACCGAGATGCGGATCATGTCCGGCGTGACGCCGGCCTTGATCTGCTCCTCCTCGGTGAGCTGGCGGTGCGTGGTCGACGACGGGTGGATGATCAACGTCTTGGCGTCGCCGATGTTGGCGAGGTGCGACATGAACTGCGCCGCCTCGATGAACCTGACGCCCGCCTGCATGCCGCCCTTGACGCCGAACGTGAGCAGCCCGCTCGCGCCCTTCGGCAGGTACTTCCGCGCGAGGTCGTGGTACTTGCTGCCCGGCAGGCCGGGGTAGCTGACCCACGAAACCCGCGGGTGCTCGTCGAGAAACTTCGCCACCGCCAGCGCGTTGGCGCAGTGCCGATCCATGCGCACGTGCAGCGTCTCCAGCCCCTGCAGCAGCAGCCACGCGTTCATCGGCGAGATCGCGGCCCCGTAGGTGCGCAGGATCTCCATGCGCGCGCGCATCGTGTAGCCGAAGTCGCCGAAGGTCTCGTAGAAGCGCACGCCGTGGTAGCCCTTGGACGGCTCCAGCATCTCGGGGAACTTGCCGTTGTCCCACGGAAACTTGCCCGATTCGACGAACACGCCGCCCATGGTCGTGCCGTGCCCGCCCATGTACTTGGTCGCCGAGTGCACGACGATGTCGGCGCCCCACTCGATCGGCCGGCACAGGTAGGGCGAGGGCACCGTATTGTCGATCACGAGCGGGATGCCGGCCTCGTGCGCGATGTTCGCCACCGCCTCGATGTCGAGCACGTTGATGAGCGGGTTGCCGAGCGTCTCGGCGTAGACGCAGCGCGTCTTCGGCGTGATCGCGCGGCGGAAGTTCTCGGGGTCGTCGCCATCGACGAACTTCACCTCGATGCCGAGCTTCTTGAAGTTGAAGCCGAACAGCGTGTAGGTGCCGCCGTAGAGCGTCGAAGCCGAGACGATCTCGTCGCCGGCGCTGCACAGGGTCAGCAGCGCGGTCAGCTCGGCCGACTGGCCGGTGGAGGTCGCCACCGCCGCGCGGCCGCCTTCCAGCGCCGCGACCCGCTCCTCGAACACCGCGGTGGTCGGGTTCATGATGCGGGTGTAGACGTTGCCGAACGTCTGCAGGTTGAACAGCGACGCCGCGTGGTCGGCGCTGTCGAAGACGTAGGACGTGGTCTGGTAGATCGGCACCGCGCGCGCGCCGGTGGCCGGATCGGGAATCTGGCCGGCGTGCAGGCAAAGGGTGCCGAAACCGTACTTGCGGTCGGACATCACGCGCTCCCTCTTTCAGCGCTCACCACGGAGACACAGGGACGAGCGAAAGACCTTTTCAACGCAAAGGACGCGAAGGAAAAACCCGCATCCAAGTCTTCTCGTGCCCTGCCTCCGCTGCGGCGAGAGGCTCTTGGCCTCTCTACGTGTCTCTGCGTCTCCGTGGCGCAAGGAATCTCAGT
>CAZGTK010000620.1:0-1625 GCA_964528415.1 uncultured Burkholderiales bacterium
GGGGTCGATGCCGCGGATGATGGCGCCCTGCACGCGCGGCTGCGCGGTCAGCATGCCCTGGCCCAGCACGAACGGCGCCGCCGCCACCACCTCCGGGTTCTGCCGCGCCTCCTGCATGACCTTGCGCCACTCCGGCAGCACGTTCCCGGGACCGGTGATCTGGACGTGGGAGGCCACTCCGAGGATGCGCGCGCGCAGTTCCTTCTGGAAGCCGTTCATCACCGACAGCACCGTGATCAGCGCGGCGACGCCGAGCGCGATGCCCAGCATCGAGATCAGCGAGATGAACGAGATGAAATGGTTGCGGCGCTTGGCGCGGGTGTAGCGCAGGCCGACGAAGACTTCGTAGGGTTGCAAGGCGGCTCGGGACTGACCCGCGCGATCGCGCGCGCGGCCGGGTCAAAAATGCCGTGAAGTGTGCCACAACCGCGCCCGGGGCGCGACCGGACCGACTAGTCGCCGAGCAGGTGCAGCGCCAGGCGCCGGCGCTGGCCGTCGTGCCGGTGCTCGTAGACGTAGACGCCCTGCCAGGTGCCCAGCACCGGGCGGCCGGCGACGACCGGGATCGTGAGCTGGGTCTGGGTCAGCGCCGCGCGCACGTGGGACGGCATGTCGTCGGGACCCTCCGCCGTGTGCTCGAACAGCGGGTCGCCGTCGGGCGCCAGCCGCGCGAGGAAGCGTTCGAGGTCGCGCTGCACCTCGGGGTCGGCGTTCTCCTGCACCAACAGGCTCGCCGAGGTGTGGCGGATGAACACCGTCAGCAGGCCCTCGCGGATGCCGCTCTCGGCCACCCACGCGCGCAGGCGGTCGCTGACCTCGTGCAGCCCGCGCCCGCGCGTGGCCACGGTCAGCTCCGTGCTCAGCTGCCGCACGGCTGCTCCGCCGCGGCCGCGGTGTAGAATCGTGCGATGCCTGCCGAGGTATTCCCCGACGACGCCGCGGCGTGAACGTTCATCTCGTCGTTCCCCATCTTTCCGGTTTCCCGTGCGGCGCCGACCTGTTCGCCGGGCTCGAGCTGCCGGCGCTGGCGCGGCTGCTCTCGCGCGGTGACGCCGCCGCGGCGCCGGCCCGCACCCTGAGCGAGTGGCTGCTCGAGGCCCACGGCGTTCCCCGCCAGCTCGACCTGCCGGTGGCGCCCCTCACCTTGCGCGCGGACGGCGGCGCGCCGGGAGCGCACTTTTGGCTGCGGGCGGACCCGGTCCACTTCCGCGTCGACCGCGACCGGGTGACGCTCGCCGACGCCGGCGCGTTCGCGCTGGACGCGGCCGAGGCCAACGCCCTGACCGACGCGCTCAACCGTCATTTTAGCGGGGAAGGCCTCGCGTTCGCCGCGCCGACGCCCGCGCGCTGGTACCTGCGCGCCGACCCGGCGCCCGATCTCGTCACGCGCCCGCTGCCGGAGGCGGTCGGCGGCGCCGCGGCGGACGCGATCACGGGCGGCGCCGACGCCCCCCGCTGGCGCCGGCTGCAGACCGAGATGCAGATGGTCCTGCACGAGCATCCGGTCAACGCCGCGCGCGACGCGGCCGGCAAGCCGGCCGTCAACGGCGTCTGGCTGTGGGGCGGCGGCCGCGACCCGGACGCCGTCGAGCGGCCCTTCGCCAGGGTCGCCGCCGACGACGCGC
>CAZGTK010000621.1:0-1623 GCA_964528415.1 uncultured Burkholderiales bacterium
AGGATAGCGGTATCGCCGCGCGGATGGCGGCGCTCGTCACCTTTCGGTGGACCCGTCGCGATTCCGTTCATCCTTCGACTATTTCCCGCTCGCAGGGCTCGCGGGAAACGCTCAGGACGAACGGAGGATCGCGATCCTGCATCACTGGGCAGGTGCGCTGTCGTACAGCAGGGCGCCGGTCTGGCCCTCCAGCAGGCGCAAGCGCAGGTCGCCGGCGCCGAGCGGACCGCGGCTGCTGCGCGCCTCGGTACGGATCGACACGCTGGCGGCGTCGTCGGTGCAGATGCCGCTGAAACCGGTGAGGCCGCTGCCGAGGTAACCGCCGACGACGGCGCCGCCCTGGAATGCCGCCGGGCCGCCGTCCGGCAGGGTCGTGCCGATACCGGCGAGGAACAGGCGCGTGCCGGCGATCGGCCGCAGCACGACGATATGGAAACCGTTGCGCAGGCGGACGCTGCGGCGCAGCGCGGCATCCGTCAGCGTCACCCGTTCGCGCAGCACTTCGACGCGCACCAGCGACGGCGGCACGGTGCTCTCGACGCTGAGTTCGAACTCGCCGCCGTCGCCGCCGAGGTCGAGCGTGACCACCTGTTCGCTGCTGGCCGGGTTGTTGATCGAGAACGCGGCATAGCCGGGCACGCCGGCGCCGACGGTGCTGCCGAAGCCGCCGAAATTGAGCCCGCCGTTGAGGAAGCGACGGCCGCTGCCGAGCAGGATTTCCTGACCCCAGGCGCCCGCCGCGTCCGGTGCCGACGGATCCAGCAGGCTGACCGACGCCACCAGGTACGCCGGGCAGGCGCGCGTCGGATCGAGCGGCACGCCGACGTTGGGCGCCGGCTCGATCGCACCCGCGCGGTACACCGGGCCGTAGCTGCTTCCGGTCGGATTGAGGTTGAGCGGCACCCGCGGTCCCCAGCACCAGGTTCCCTCGGCCAACACCGCACAGGCGTATTGCTCCCCGCCCTGCAGCAACAGCGGCGGCGACGGCAGGCCGATGACGCGGATCCACTCGCGCTCGGCGGGCGACAGCAGCGACTCCGAAAACTGGCAGCCGATCATCATGTTCGGCGTGAACAGGAAGCGTGCCAGCCACTCGAACTGGCAGGCGCGGTTGGTCAGCGCCGAGCAGCGCACGTCGGTGCCCTCGCCCTGCAGGCAGGCCAGGCGGCTGCCGAGCGCGAACGCACGCGGCGACGGCATCGGCGGCAGCAGCAACTGGTCGACGCGGAACACGCCGCGATCGGTCGGCAGGTAGCTCAGGCCGAAGCAGCGATCGCCGGCACAGGTGGTGAATCCCGACGAGCGCAGCGAAGTCACCGAACCTGCCGGCATGGCGGTGCCGGGCGTGATCAGGCGCGGGCTGAAGTCGGTGATGCCGTTGGCGATCTCCGCGGGCGTCGTCGGCAGCCGGCCCCAGCAGCGCGTCTCGCTGCTGGACGCCGACAACTGCAGTACGGCGCAGGTGTGCGACAGGCCGGCCGTGAGTTCGCGGATCGCCGCCGCGCCGAGTGGCGCGGCGCCGCCCGGCAACGCGGCCGAAGCCTCGCCGCTGACCTGCCCGGTGTCGTTGCGACCCCAGCAGCGCAAGCCGCCGCTGCCCGAGGCATACGCGCAGGTGTAGCC
>CAZGTK010000622.1:0-1621 GCA_964528415.1 uncultured Burkholderiales bacterium
GCTGAGCTCGCTCGGGGTCGATCCGCAGGGTCCCCTGCGGGCGATGATCTGAGGCGTCGCGCGATGAGTTTGATCAAGAGCCTCGGCTATGTCACGGTGCAGGCCACCGACATGGCGCGGCGCATGGTCACGGAGTGGGGCATGAGCAGCTCGCTGGGCCCGATGGTCTACGGCGAGAACGAGGGCGAGGTGTTCCTCGGCCGCTCGATCACCACGCACAAGAACGTCTCGGAAGCGACGATGCAGCAGGTGGACGTGGAGATCCGACGCATCATCGACGAGCAGTACAGCCTCGCGCGCCGCCTGCTGGAGGAGAACCGCGACAAGGTGGAGACCATGGCGAAGGCCCTGCTCGAGTGGGAGACCATCGACGCGGAGCAGATCAACGACATCATGGAGGGCCGGCCGCCGCGGCCGCCCAAGCCGACGGCACCGCCCCCGGTGGCGCCGTCGTCGACCGACAAGCCGAGCCCCGGCCCGAGCACCCGGCCGGCCGCCGAGGCCTGAGGCTTCGGGCGCAGCAGCACGAGGCGGGTGATGGGTTTCCCCATCACCCGCTTTTCATTTTCGGTCTCCGATTCGTGAGCCTGCCTTGAAGACCCTGCACTGCGGCCGCTTCCGGCTCGAGCTCGACCGGCCGCTGATCATGGGCGTCGTCAACGTCACTCCCGATTCCTTTTCCGACGGCGGCCGGTTCGCGACCCGCAAGGCCGCCGTCGCCCAGGCCGAACGGCTGCTGGCGGAGGGCGCCGACCTGATCGACATCGGCGGCGAGTCGTCGCGCCCCGGGGCCGATCCCGTGCCGGCCGCCGAGGAACTCGCGCGCGTGCTGCCGGTGCTGGAGGACGTGGCGCGGCTCGGCGTGCCGGTGTCGGTGGACACGGCCAAGCCGGAAGTGATGGCGGCGGCGATCGGCGCCGGCGCCGCCATGCTCAACGACATCACCGCGCTGCAGACGGCCGCGGCGCTCGAAACGGTGGCCGCCGCCGACGTCGCCGTGTGCGTGATGCACATGCGCGGCGAGCCGCGCACGATGCAGCAGGATCCGCGGTACGAGGACGTCGTTGCCGAGGTCGCGGCTTTCCTGGCCGGCCGCGTGGCGGCGCTCGAGGGCGTCGGCGTCGATCGGTCCCGCATCGTCGTCGATCCCGGCTTTGGGTTCGGCAAGACGCTGGCGCATAATCTGCAACTGTTGCGCCACCTGCCGCGGCTGCGCGCGCTGGGCGTGCCGGTGCTGGCGGGCCTGAGCCGCAAGTCGATGCTGGGCAAGCTGACGGGGCGGGATGTCGACGAGCGCGTGCACGCGAGCGTCGCCGCGTCCCTGTGCGCGGCCGAGCGCGGCGCTGCGATCATCCGCGTTCACGACGTCGCTGCGACGCGGGATGCGCTCACGGTATGGCAGGCCGCGCGGGAGGGAGGGGCATGAGCCGCCAGTATTTCGGTACCGATGGCGTGCGCGGGCGCGTCGGCGAAGCGCCCATCACGCCGGATTTCGTCATGCGCCTGGGCTACGCCGCCGGGCAGGTGCTCGCCGCGCGGGGCCACGCGCATGCCCGGCCGGCGGTGCTGATCGGCAAGGACACCCGGATCTCCGGTTACATGTTCGAAGCCGCGCTGGAGG
>CAZGTK010000623.1:0-1603 GCA_964528415.1 uncultured Burkholderiales bacterium
CCCTCGATGTGGGCGCGGATCGCCGGGTGCGTCTTCCAGCGCTGCATCTCCTCGAACGGCGACAGGTAGGGATTGCCGTAGCCCAGGCCCACCACCAGTCCGAGCGAGACGAGATTGTTCTCGAAATGGTAGACCCACGAGCCGCCGTGGGTGGCGGCGTCGAGCGGCCAGCCGGCCGTGTGCAGGACGAAGCCCGGCCGGTGGCGCTCGGGCGGCACCTCCCACAGCTCCTTCACGCCGAGGCCGTAGACCTGCGGATCGCGCCCTTCGTCCAGCCGGTAGCGCGCGATGAGCTGCCTGCCGAGGTGGCCGCGGCAACCCTCGGCGAACAGGGTGTAACGCGCGCGCAGTTCCATGCCGCGCTGGTAGTGATCGGTCGGCCGGCCGTCGCGGCCGACGCCCATGTCGCCGGTGGCGACGCCGACGACGGCGCCGGCGTCGTCGTAGAGCACCTCCGCCGCGGCGAAGCCGGGGAAGATCTCGACGCCGAGCGCCTCCGCCTGCTCGCCGAGCCAGCGGCAGACGTTGCCGAGGCTGACGACGTAGTTGCCTTCGTTGTGGAAGCACTGCGGCAGCAGCGCGTGCGGCAGCGCCCAGGACCCGCGCGCCGAAAGGAACAGGAAGCGGTCCTCGCTGACCGGCACGCCGAGCGGCGCGCCGCGCGCCTTCCAGTCGGGAATCAGCTCGGTCATGCCGACCGGATCCATCACGGCGCCGGAGAGGATGTGCGCGCCCACCTCGGAGCCCTTCTCCAGCACGCAGACCGACACGTCGCGGCCCTGGATTTCGGCGAGCTGCTTGAGGCGGATCGCGGCGGCGAGGCCCGCCGGGCCGGCGCCGACGACGACCACGTCGTAGGCCATCGACTCGCGTTCACTCATCGGCCGTCCCCCGCAGCGCCCGCGCGCGCCGGCGCCTCAGAACCGCTCCGCCTCGAGCGCCATGACGCTGGCGGCGCCCCGCATGGCCTGATGCGCGAGCGCGCCGGCCTGCGGCAGCAGGTGATCCGCGTAGTAGCGCGCCGTGGCGATCTTGGCCCCCAGGAAGCCGGCGTCGCCGGCGGGGTCCTGCAGCTGCGCGTGCGCTGCCCGCGCCGCGCGCGCGTGCAGCCAGCCGCCGCTGACGACGCCGAAGAGCTTCAGGTACGGCACCGAGCCCGCCGCCACCGTGGCCGGGTCCTGCGCGTGGGTCTGCGCGACCCATGCGGTGGTCTGCTCGAGCGCGTCGAGCGCTTCGCCGAGCGCCTCCGCGATCGGCGCGAGCTTCTCGTCGGCGGTGGCGGCCAGCGCCCGCGCCTCGCCGCGCATCGCGCCGATCAGCGCATTCGCGGCGCGACCGCCGTCGCGCGCCACCTTGCGCCCGACGAGATCGCCGGCCTGGATGCCGGTCGTGCCTTCGTAGATCGTGGTGATGCGCGCGTCGCGCAGGTGCTGGGCCGCGCCGGTCTCCTCGACGAAGCCCATGCCGCCGTGCACCTGGATGCCGGTGGACGCGATCTCGATCGCCGATTCGGTGCACCAGCCCTTGACCACCGGCGTGAGCAGGTCGGTGAGCGCCTGCGCCTCGCGCCGCGCCGCCGGGTCGGGGTGACGCTCGGCCTTGT
>CAZGTK010000624.1:0-1599 GCA_964528415.1 uncultured Burkholderiales bacterium
ACCGACCGCGGGGTGCTGATGATCTGCGACCCGCGGCTGGCGACGCGACCGTACGGGCGGCGCATCGTCGCGAGCCTGCCGCCGATGCGGCGCACGCGCCGGCTCGACGACGTGGTCGCGTTCCTGCGGATGGAGCCGGCCCGCGCGGCGTCCTGACCCGGCTGGCTGCGGCCGCCGATTGCGGCTATGCTGGGACCGAGGAGGAAGGCGAACCCATGGCCGAAGAAAAGCCCGGGCTTACGGAGGAGGCGCAGCAGCTGCTGGCGGACCTGCGCAGCTACCTGGCCAACAGCAACGATCCCTGGGACCAGCGGCGGGACCTGATCTACCGCATCAACGAGCTGGTGCCGGGCGGCGACTCCGATCTGTTCGTCGCCAGCGTGCGCGAGATGGGGCGCATGGGCGCGAGCTACGCCAGCATGATGCAGCAGTTCACGCAGATGATGGCCTCGTCGATGCCGGGGGCGAATTTCGCCGACGCCTTCGCGCGCACCTTCACGCCCAACGCGTTCGTCAATCCGGCGGTGAACGAGTTCTTCCGCCAGATGAACGACCTCATGGAAGCGCAGCGCTCGGCCTTCGGCGTCGGCGACAAGCCGCCCAAGCGCTGAGCCGCCGCCCGCCTAGGCGGCTTCCGACCGGCGGCGCGGCGCGCTCGCCAGTTCCGCGGTGAGGTCATGGTCGTCCGCGGCGACGATGCGCGCCGCGACGCGGTCGCCGGGCCGCAGTCCCGTGGCGCCGGGCAGATGCACCACGCCGTCGATCTCG
The DNA here is from genome assembly GCA_964528415.1 of uncultured Burkholderiales bacterium. GTDB lineage: Bacteria > Pseudomonadota > Gammaproteobacteria > Burkholderiales > UBA6910 > DATIUV01. Next base: position 769 of record CAZGTK010000624.1, read on the forward strand.
GGCGCGTCGCCCTCGGTGCGCGCGACCGCGCCGCGATCGTCGGCCGTGTCCACCAGCACGTCGAGCACGCGGCCCACGCGGCGCGCGAGCCGCCGTCGGCTCACCGCCGCCTGCGCCGCCATGAACCGCGCGCGGCGCTCCTCCTTCACCTCGTCGGGCACCGCGCCGGGCAGGGCGTTGGCGGCCGCGCCTTCCACCGCCGAGTAGGCGAAGCAGCCGACGCGGTCGAGCTCCGCTTCCTCGAGGAACGCCAGCAACTCTTCGAACTCGGCTTCCGTCTCGCCGGGAAAGCCGACGATGAAGGTGCTGCGCAGCGTGATGTCGGGGCAGGCCGCGCGCCAGGCGCGGATGCGCTCGAGATTGTCCTCGCCGCTCGCCGGCCGTTTCATGAGCTTCAGGATGCGCCGGCTCGCGTGCTGGAACGGCACGTCGAGGTAGGGCAAGACGCGCCCTTCGGCCATCAGCGGAATCACGTCGTCGACGTGGGGATAGGGATACACGTAGTGCAGCCGCACCCAGGCCCCCAGCGTGCCGAGCGCCGCCACCAGCTCGCCGAAGCGGGTTTTCAGGGGGCGGCCGTTCCAGAACCCCGTGCGGTAGCGCACGTCCACGCCGTAGGCGCTGGTGTCCTGCGAAATCACCAGCAGCTCCTTCACGCCCGCCGCCACCAGGGTTTCGGCCTCCTGCATGACCTCGCCGACCGGGCGGCTGACGAGGTCGCCGCGCAGCGACGGGATGATGCAGAACGTGCAGCGATGGTTGCAGCCCTCGGAAATCTTCAGGTAGGCGTAGTGCCGCGGCGACAGGCGAATGCCCTGCGGTGGCACCAGG
>CAZGTK010000625.1:0-1598 GCA_964528415.1 uncultured Burkholderiales bacterium
GCTGCCGCTCATCATGCCGCCCTTCGTCGGCGCCGTGGCGATGCAGCTGCTGTTCGGCCGCAGCGGCTCGCTGAACCTGATCCTGGGCGAATGGTTCGACGTCAATCTGCCGATCATGGAGGGGCTGAACGGCGTCATCTTCGTCGAAAGCCTGCACTACTTTCCGTTCATCCTCATGAACCTCACGGTCGCGCTCAACAACATCGACGTCGCCATGGAGGAATCCGCGCAGAACCTCGGCGCCAGCGGCTTCCGCCTGTTCCGCCGGATCGTCTTCCCGCTGGCGATGCCGGGCTTCGTCGCCGGCGCCGCGCTGGTCTTCCTGACGGTGTTCGACGATCTCGGCACGCCGCTCGTGCTGAACGTCACCAACATGCTGGCGCCGCAGGCCTACCTGCGCATCACCTCGATCGGCATCGACGATCCGATCGGCTACGTCGCCAGCGTCCTGATGGTGGCGTTCTCGCTGCTGGCGCTATGGCTGTCGACCCGGGTCCTGCGGGGCAAAGACTACGCCACGCTCCAGCGAGGCGGCGCCGCGTGGAACAAGCGCTCGCTGAAGCCGTGGCAGGCGGTGCTTGCCTACGGCTGGATCACGCTGGTCCTGCTGCTGGTGCTGTCGCCCCATCTCGGGATCCTGCTGATGTCCTTCACCCGGGTCTGGAGCTACTCGGTCCTGCCCGAAGGCTTCACGCTGGAGCACTACGCGACGGTGTTCAGCGACTCCCCGGGCATGATCGCGAACACCATGCTTTATTGCGGCATTGCCGCCGGCATCGACGTCGTGCTCGGCACCGCGATCGCGTACCTGATGCTGCGCACGCGCCTGCCCGGCCGCCAGCTGCTCGACTACCTGGGCACCGCGGCGGTGGCGATTCCCGGAGTCGTGCTGGGCATCGGCTACCTTCGCACCTTCCGCGAGGTGGAGCTGCCGTTCATGGATTCGCCGCTGGTGTCGTCCTGGATCATCCTGGCGATCGCCTACGCGGTGCGCCGCCTGCCCTACGCGCTGCGTTCCTGCGTCGCGGCGCTGCAGCAGGTCCACGTCTCCCTGGAGGAAGCGGCCGAGAACCTGGGCGCCAGCAAGCGGCGCGCCCTGAGCCGCGTCGTGGTTCCGCTGATGGCGGGCGGCATCGTCGCCGGCTTCGTCACCAGCTTCATCACGGCGGCCGTGGAACTGTCGGCCACCATCGTGCTCACCACCAAGACCTCCGACGCGCCGATGTCCTACGGCATCTACCTGTACATGCAGAGCATCGCCGGACGCGGACCGGGAGCGGCGCTCGGGGTGATCGCCGTGCTGCTGGTAGCGGTTGGCACCTATCTCTCGCACCGTCTGGTGCGCGCCCGCGCGGCCCAGATCGAAACCGCCGTCACGACGGCCGAACCCCGCCCGCAACCCGCTTGAAGCCGCCATGCAGGAAAAAGTCAGCGTCGAAATCGAGAACGTCGCCCTGGCCTACGGCAGGACCGAGGTGCTGCGCGACATCACGCTCACCGTCGAGCCCGGCGAGTTCTTCGCCCTGCTGGGACCTTCAGGATCCGGCAAATCGACGCTGCTGCGGCTCATCGCCGGCTTTGCGCAGTGCCAGCGCGGC
>CAZGTK010000626.1:0-1595 GCA_964528415.1 uncultured Burkholderiales bacterium
GCCGGCCTCGACGTCGCCGTTCTGTTCCTTCGCCCCGACCTCGGTCGTCCGCGGCGTCATCCCGAAGTGCCGCATCATCGCGAGGTAGCCCTCGTTGAACGGCCGCTTGCGTCCGTCGATGTAGCCCTGCGCACCGTCGGGGATCCGGTGCGTCGCCGCGGTCGAGTTGTCGGTCTGGTGGCAGCGCGGCACCCGGCCGAGCTGGAACAGCGCGCGCTGTACGCCCCGGCGCAGCGCCGCCAGCGACTCCGACAGGCACACCGTCGCCCACTGCCAGTTCGAGTACGGCAGCACGAGCACGCAGAGCATGTGCACGAACGACTCGCCGGCGATCGTGACGCCGAGCTCGGCCGTGGTCGTGAAGTCGGTCTGCGCGGCCTCGCCGGCGCGGTGCCGCTGGCCGAGCACGACCTCCTGATCCGGACCGTGCGCCGCGCGCCACGCCTTCACCCGGCGCTGCAGCGTGCGGAGCTGCCCGTCGGCGTAGCGATCGGGGTGCTCCTCGCGCAGCACCTCGAACAGCGTCTTCGCCTCGAGCTCCGGTGTTTCCTCGAGCCGCGCCTGCACGTCTGGCCAGTGCTCGACGAACGGATCAGGCCGCGTCCGCCAGTCGCGCGGTGCCTTCATCTCCGACGGCAGCTTGCCGGCGGCGACGTACTTGCCCGCCGTCTTGCGGTCCATGTCCGCCTTCATGGCGGCCTGGCCGAGCTTGCCGTGTTTGGTCATTTCCTCCATCAGCTTCCTTACTTGCGCGTCGCTGACAGGCCGCATCCCCCGATCGTCGGGCGGACGATCGGCGTGGCCACGGTCCTGTCAGGACGCGCGGGCCGGATGGGGCGACGTAGTTGTCGTCGCTGGGGAGATGTAATTGTCGCTCAGCAGGCATTCAGCAGGTCGAGTGCGGAGCTGCCGGCAGCTTGGGACCGGAGGTCAACCTATCTCGCGTACGTCACACGTTCGACGCGAACAACGTTCCCCTGTTCGAGGTCTCGTTGCACTACGGCGGCTACCAGCCGTACGACACCCAGCCCGAGGGTTTCGGTCCGCTATGTGATCGTCCGCTCGGAGACGATCCTCCGTGGCTCTCGCGCACGATGAGGCTCGCGCGTAGCCAGGACGAGGGATTCATGACGGCGCGGCGGCGGATCCTGAAGCGGGTCGACGTCTCGGCGCGGAACAACCTCTCGACGTCGTCCGCGTTGCGTCGCGTCCGCGGGTACGACCTCGCCTACGACCCCGACGAGCTGACGACCCTGCCGCGCTTGCGCTCCGTGACGATGCAGGGGGAAGGCAGCAGCGACAGCCTGCCGGTCGCGTACTACGAGTACGGCGACTCCGTCACGACCTACGGCCAGAAGCGGCTGATCCCGCGGTCGTTCTCTTCGCCCGTGGGCAGCTCGATGGAGGACGCGTACGGCGGTGCGCTGTCGTCCAGCGGGGTCGAGGTCACCGAGTTCTCGACAACAGACGGGCGCGTGACGGCGAGGCAAGAGCGCGTGACGACCCGGCACGTGCTGCGGGATTTCACGGGTGATGGTCTACCGGACCTTGTCTTCAAGGCGGGCACCAGCTGGGTGATGTACGTGAACCGGACG
>CAZGTK010000627.1:0-1592 GCA_964528415.1 uncultured Burkholderiales bacterium
CCAGTTGAACGCCGAGGACATCGCGCTGGCGAGCTACCAGATGGTGCAGAAGCCGACCGAGGAAGACGCCCGTCTGCCGTCCAAGGCCAACGAGCGTCCGGCCCGTCCGGAAGCCGCGGTCAAGGGCATTGCCCCGGCCCAGCCGGCCCCGGTATCGGCGCCCGAGCCCACGCCCGTTCCGGCCCCGGCAGCCCCGGCACCGCGCGGACTGTTCGCCCGCATCATGAGCTGGTTCGGTGCGAGCAAGCCCGAGGTCGCGCCGGCCCCGGCCGTGCTGGTCGAGGAAGCACCCAAGCGCGAACCGCGCCCCCGCGGCGAGCGCAGCAGCGAAGGCCGTCGCGGCAATGGCAACCGCGGCCGCCGCGGCGAGCGCAGCGAGCGTGAAGGCGACACCCAGCAGCAGCCTGCCGGTCGCGGTGCGCGCGCCGAACGTGGCGAACGCGCAGAGGGCGGCGACAAGCCCCAGCGTGCGACTGCCGAGCGCACTGAACGCGCCGAACGTCCCGAGCGGAGCGAACGTCCGGACCGTGGCGAGCGTCCGGAAGGCGGACGCGGGCGCGGTCGCAATCAGCGCGGGAACCGCGGTGACGAAGCCGGCGAGCGCAGCGAGAAATTGGCAGAGGACCGCGCTGCAGCCGACGAAGATCTGCTGAAGGCAGGCGTCGTGACGACGCTCGCTGCGGTCGCCGCAGACGATGTGGCTGCGACCGAGGCCGTTGCCGTCACCGCCGGCGAGAACGCTGGCGAGGACGGCGCACCGGCCGAGAAGCGCCGCCGCCGTGGTCGCGGCCGTGGCCGCCGCTCGGGCGAAGCTCAGGTGGCTGGGGCGCTCGACACGGAAGCCGGCGAGACCAGCGAGGAGGTGCGTGACGACGAAACTGCGCCCTCGCCCGCTGAAACCGCTGTGCCGGTTCTTGCGGTCGCCGAGGCAGGCGCGCCGCAGGAAGCGCTGACGACCGAGGCGCCTGCCGATGTCGCCCCGCAAGCCGACACGCTTGTCGCCGAGTTGCCGGTGGTCGCGTCTGCAGCGGAATCGATTGAAGCGGCCGCGGGCGAGCGCGTCGAGCACGCATTCGCGCCTGTCCCGGTCGCAGCGGAAGCCGTCGCTCACGTTGCTGCTGCAGAACCCGCCGCAGTCGAGCCCGTGCCCGCGCCTGTGGCCGACGCCATCGAAATGGCCGAGCCCGCTGCGACCGTCACTGTGCCGGCCACGGTCGAGTCAGTCGAGCCGGCCGCCGCAGCGGTCGTGGCCGAGGCCGAGGCGATCGCGGTCGCAACGGAAACGGCTGCCGCTGCCGACGTCGTCGCGTCCGAGGTCGAGCAGGCAGCCGACGTGCCACCCGCGATCGAGCCGGTCCAGGAAGTTGCAGTCGCCGCCACCGCGGTCGCAACCACTGCCGAGCCGGACTGGGCGCCGAGCGCACCCATCGCCCTGCCCACGCAGGATGGCGACAGCGGACTGATCAAGATCGAAACCGATCCCTCCAAGGTCGCGCAGTTCGGTAGTGGCGCCGTCGAGCCGCCCGCACGCCTTGGTCGCAAGCCGCGCCCCGCGCCGGTGATCGTGGAAGAGCCGCTGCAGCAGGTCGAGA
>CAZGTK010000628.1:0-1591 GCA_964528415.1 uncultured Burkholderiales bacterium
TTCGTTCGCGTCCGCCGCGACCTGCCAGCCCGACAGATAGATCGACTTCAGGCCGGCCTTGGCCTGCTGCATCGCCTGGTTGCCGGTGAGCGCGCCGAGCGCGTTCACGTAGGGCTCGCTGTGCAGGTAGTTCCACAGCTTCTCGGCGCCCATCCTGGCGAGCGTGTACTCGATCTTCACGCTGCCGCGCAGGCGCACCACGTCCTCCGCGCTGTACGGGCGCGTAATGCCCTTCCAGCGGGGGTTCTCGGCCCAGTCCTTTTTCAGCTGGGCGATTTCCTGTTCACGACTCATCTAATCTCTCCTCTGCATCAGAAATTAGCTGGGCTAGGGACCATCCCGTGCCTTGCCGGCCGCCGGCCGGATGCCGGTTCGCGTCGGGTAGGCGCGGAGACCGGCACGTCTGGCGGCTGCGCCGAGGCGCGCGGGCGCCGGGCGCTTTTCACGGGTCGGGCAGACCGGATCGGTCCGCCCGCGCGATGCCGGCGCGGTGGCGCCGGACGGGGGAACGCGGCCGAAGGCGGGGTGGACCCTCCGGCCGTGTGAAATTCCAGTAAGTCTAGCGAGCCGAATTCGTGCGGTGCAACAGAATTCGACCAGGCGATGAAACCTTTAAATACAATGGCCTGCAATTGCCATGTCTTGCGAAATTCCGCAATGTGGCAAAACTTTCCGCGGTTTCGGGGGCCCGCCAGCGTGGGCACAGTGCTCGTCACGGGTCGAGCCGCCGCTGCGCGACGACGATTCCGTCGGCGTCCACGTACGCGAAATGACCGGGAACGAACGTCACGCCGGCGAAGGTGACGGGAACGTCCCGCTCCCCGGCCCCGGCCTTGAGGCTGCGGCGCGGGTTGGTGGCGAGCGCCGCGACGCCGAAGGCGATCGTCGCAAGATCCGCGCTGTCGCGGACGCAGCCGTTGACGATCGCGCCGCTCCAGCCGTTTGCCACGCCCAGCGCTGCCAGCTGATCGCCGACCAGGGCGCAGCGCAGCGAGCCGCCGCCGTCGACGACGAGCACCCGTCCCTGTCCCGGCGCCGACAGGGCCTGCCGCACCAGGGCGTTGTCCTCGTGGCACTTGACCGTCGCGATCTCCCCGCTGAACGCGGATTGGGCGCCGAAACTGCGGAAGCCCGGTGCCGCGACGGTAACGTCGCTCCCGTGCCGGTCGCAGAGATCGCTGGTCTTGACCAAGGGACAGCCCTCCCGGAAGGTGTCGGATGCGGCGCGTCCGCACCCCGTTTTTGAGGTATTATATAAGATATAAGACTTGCTGTCGCGCCCCGCGGGCGCCTTCTTTCTTCCAGGAGCCACCATGTACCAGCACATCAAGATTCCCGCCGACGGCGAGGCGATCCGCGCCGACGCCGGCGGCAAGCTCAGCGTCCCCGAGCGGCCCATCATCCCGTTCATCGAGGGCGACGGCATCGGCGTCGACATCTCGCCGGTGATGAAGGATGTGGTGGACGCCGCGGTGCGCGTCGCCTACGGCGGCAAGCGCAAGTTCTCCTGGATGGAGGTCTACGCGGGCGAGAAATCGACCCGCGTCTACGGCGAAAACGTTTGGCTGCCCGAGGAGACCCTGGACGCGGT
>CAZGTK010000629.1:0-1577 GCA_964528415.1 uncultured Burkholderiales bacterium
CGCCTCACTCATCAGCCTGCGCTACCTGTACGCGCTGCTCAACTACTACAACGCCAAGGGAGAATCCGACGCCATGCGTATGGTGCTCGAGACCATCGAGCACGGATTGTCGGCACGCGACATCGAAGGACGCGTGCGCACGGCCACGGGCCCGGCCCGACCCAAGCCGCACGCGTTGCGCTACAAAGTGGGTTTCGGCGAGGGCAGGGGCGAGCTGCGCGAGTTCGACAAGGACGGTCGCATCGAACTGCGCCTCAAGGGTCTGTCGAACGAGGCGCGCGCGGCCCTGGTCGAGCGGTTGCGCGTACTGCTTGCGCACGACGCGGACGTCGGCAGCGCCGCGGCACGGCGCGTCGGACAGGCGCGCAAGGCACAGGCAGCAGGCCCGGCGCACGAGCATGCCTGACGCGCCCGGACAATCAAGCGGTCACGCATCGGCCCGGTGCGGGCCGTACGCAGTGCGAAGCTTCGACAGGCGCCGCGAGAAGAAAAAATCTGGCCCACGAAGGGGCCAGACAATGAGAAGGCGCAACGCCTGTTCTAGATGAAAGCCGGCGCGACGACCGTGACCTTTCCGCCGGGCTCGACGCTGTCCGGCCTGAGCAGCCACATCCCGGTGTCAGGTGCAGCGTCCATCAGCGCGAAGAGCTGAAGCTTGTCGTCTTGCGTTGCCCAGGGCATCGTGAAGACGTGCTCGGCCGCGCTTTCGCGCAGCAGCGTCTCGGCCAGGCGCAAGCGCTGGCTGGCCGTCAGGGCGGATTTCGTACCCGAAGCCGGTACGAGGTCGAAGACGGCGAACCGCGAACCGTCCACGACGCCGAATACGGTCATGCGCGAAAACACCTGACCAAGTTCGGCCGCGCACGTCGGCGTCAGCGAAAAACTGGCAGCGGGCGTGCCGAGCACGCGGGGCGCGGCGCCGGCCTTGTCGACCTGCAGCGCATGCAGGGCGGTGGGCACGTCCGGATGGGGTACCCACTGCAACAGGTGCGCAGAATCCGTCAGCAGGCTCTCCAGTTGCGCCTGCCCGGGCCCGGACGGCACCGGCAGCCGCGTCCATTCGAAGTGAATCGCCGGACCGGCCGCTCGTGCGGAAGGGGCCGGGCGTGCCGGAAGCGTCGCGCCAGCGTGCGGACGTCCACTCGGGTCGGTCGTATAGCCCTTGCTGCGCTTCTCGTCGAACACCGTTTCGAAGACTGCGTTGGCACTTGCCAGCGACACTGCTGCGGCCGTCTTCGGCTGGCGCGCTCTGGCGGCACCGCGGCGGCCATTCAGGCCGTAGACGATGTACGCGTCGGGAGCCTCTTCCTCCATGACTACCCGGTACTCCTTGTCGGAGCTGCCCGAGGTGTAGAACAGACGAACGTTCCGGACTATCGTGCCCATAAGCAGATGCCTCGTGATGTGCGAAATTGGACCTGTGCCGTCTAGGCACGCGCCCATCCGGGCGTTGCGCTGTGCTCAGGCGGCCTGCAGGTGGTCCACCAACAGCTGCAGCGCGGTCTCGTTGTGCCAGGTGTTGGCATCGAGCTTGTAGACCGCGCGCACGCGCGCCGGCGGCGCGGCAGGGTCGTCGT
>CAZGTK010000630.1:0-1573 GCA_964528415.1 uncultured Burkholderiales bacterium
GCCTCGGCGATGCCCGGGGCGACGTGCGCGAGCGTCGCCTCGACCACGTTGGAGAGCCCGCGGAAGGCGTTCATGATCCCCCACACCGTGCCGAACAGGCCGACGTAGGGGCTCACCGAGCCGACCGTGGCCAGGAAGGCCATGTGCGATTCGAGTCGGTCCATCTCGCGCTGGTAGGTCGCGCGCATCGCGCGGCGCGTGCCCTCCATCGCCCCCACCACGTTCATGCCGGCCCGGCCCTTGTGCTTGGTGTACTCGCGGAAGCCGGCCTCGAAGATGCGCTCGAGGCTGCCGGCGGTGTGCCGCGCGTTGACGGCGCCCTGGTACAGCGTCGCCAGGTCGACGCCGCTCCAGAACTCCTTCTCGAACTCGTCGGCCTGCCGGCTCGCGTTCTTGATGGTGTACATCTTGCGGAAGATGTACCACCACGACATCAGCGACACGACCAGCAGCAGCGCCATTACCAGCTGCACCAGCAGGCTCGCCTGGCTGATCAGGCTGACAAACGACAGATCCTGCGAGACTTGCATTCGTTCTCCTTCTACGGATTCATCAGCGCGCGCAGCGCCGGCGGCACCGCGACCGGCCTGAACGTGCCCGCGTCGACGCACGCGAGCTCGACGTCGGCTTCGACCAGGATCTCGTCGCCGCGTTTGACCGCCTGCTGCACCTGCACCCGGCTGCGGCCCAGCTCCACGAGCCGAACCGACACCTGCAGCAGGTCGTCCAGGCGCGCCGGGCGCCGGAACGCGACCGACACCGAGCGCACCACGAAGATCACCCCGAGCCGGGCGGCGAGGTCGAGGCAGCCCCAGCCGAGGCCGCGCAGCCACTCGTAGCGCGCGCGCTCGAAGAAATCCAGGTAGCGGCTGTGATAGACGACGCCGCCGGCGTCGGTGTCCTGGTAGTACACGCGCAGCGGCAGCGCGTAGGTCGCGCCGGCGGCGGCCTCGGCCACCGCCCTCATGAGCGCCGACTCGGCGTCACGCCGGGTCTTCCCACAGGTCGTTGGTCATTGCGCTGCGCGGCGGCGCCATGCCGAAGTGCTGGTAGGCGGTGACGGTGGCCATGCGGCCGCGCGGCGTGCGCTTCAGGTAGCCCTGCTGGATCAGGAACGGCTCCAGCACGTCCTCGATCGTGTCGCGCTCCTCGCCGATGGCGGCCGCCAGGCTGTCCAGTCCGACCGGCCCGCCGCCGAACTTCTCCATCACGGTCGCGAGCAGCTTGCGGTCCATGAGGTCGAGCCCGATCGCGTCGACGTCCAGCATGGTGAGCGCCGCGTCGGCCACTGGCTTGGTCACGCGGCCGTCGGCCTTCACCTCGGCGAAGTCGCGCACGCGGCGCAGCAGCCGGTTGGCGATGCGCGGCGTGCCGCGCGAGCGGCGGGCGATCTCGAACGCGCCGTCGCGCTCGATGGCGACGTTGAGCAGCGAAGCCGAGCGCGTGACGATCTGCGTCAGCTCGTCCGGCGTGTAGAACTCGAGCCGGGAGACGATGCCGAAGCGGTCGCGCAGCGGATTGGTCAGCATGCCGGCGCGGGTGGTGGCGCCGACCAGCGTGAACGGCGGCAGGT
>CAZGTK010000631.1:0-1566 GCA_964528415.1 uncultured Burkholderiales bacterium
AGCACCACGACGCGCAGCGACGGCTGCGCCCCGAGCGCGTCCATGGCGGTCATGAGGCCGTCGAGCAGGCCGGCATCGTAGGCGTTGTTCACCTCGGGGCGATTCAGCGTGACCGTCGCGACACCTCGCGGGTCGAGTCTCCAGAGCACGGGATCCTGGTTCATGGGGTCGATGGTCCTTCAGCCGCGCGTCGCGACGCGCAGGGGGTTGGATTCAGCGCAGAAGCATCTCATGGGCTTCGAGATCGGCGGCAGAGAAGCAGCAGAAGACCACCTCCTCGATCGCCGGGAAGGCGGCGAGCGCCGCGCGCACCGCGTCCACCGCGATCGCCGCCGCGGCCTGCCGCGGATAGCCGTAGGCGCCGGTGCTGATCGACGGAAATGCCAGCGTGCGAACGCCGGCGGCGGCCGCCACTTCGATCGAGCGCCGGTAGCACGACGCAAGCAGCCCCGCCTCGTCGTGCCCACCACCCCGCCACACCGGGCCCACGGTGTGACTCACGTACCGGGCGCGAAGCCGGTGGCCGGCGGTCAGCTTCGCGTCCCCGGTGCGACAGCCGCCGAGCGTACGGCACTCGTCGAGCAGGCCGGGGCCGGCGGCCCGGTGGATTGCGCCATCGACGCCACCGCCGCCGAGCAGCGTGGTGTTCGCGGCATTGACGATCGCGTCGACGTCGAGCGTCGTGATGTCGGCCTGGACGGCACGGAGGATGGCTGTCATCGCGGCGATTGTCCGGCGACAGCACCGGCGCGCGCAAGCCGCCCCGTCCACCCGGCGCGTTCGCGCCGGTAATGATCTTTTAAGAATTCGGGAACCAGCTTTTACGAACGCCGCGCTTGGCGGGCGGATACATTCGCTGCATCGGTCGGCCCCGCCGCCGCCCGACTCCGAAGGACGTTCGCCATGGATCCATCCGTCTTCCACGCCGCCGTCGCCCAGGCCATGAACGCCGAGCGGCCCGAGCCATACTGGGGCATCGACAAGGCGCTGCGGCGCAGCCTCGCCCGCACGCTGCGGCGGATCGAGGCGATGGATCCTTGCGACGACGCCGCGGTGGCCGAGGCGCTCGGTCGACTGCGCGAAGTGTTGCGTCTCTTCGCGGGGCAGCCACTCGTCGAACTGAGCGAGTACGCAGCCGCAGTCGAATTTGCGCGCGGCGCCGCCCGCGAGGCAGCCGCCGCCAGGCTCGAAGCCGCTCTGGCGCAGGCGAACGCGCAGTTCGCAGCCGCCTGACCTGCCCCAAGAAGCTCGCTCAGGCACCCTGATCGACCTGGACGAGCTGCAACGGCCGGCTCACCCGCAGGCTGAAGCGGCCACGGCCGGTCCGCTCGATGCGCACGCAGGCCTCGCGTTCGACCAGGCGTCGCTGAAGCAGGACCAGCCGTGCCTCGAGGTTGTCGCCGATGTCGGGCAGCCGTACGCGCGGATCGAGCCGCAGCTCGCGGTTGGTGAACGCGATGCGCCCGCCGTTGGCGTAATCGGACACCAGCGTCCAGAACACCGCGCCGGCCACGCCCTTGATCAGGTAGTCGTCGCCGAGAAACACGCTGTCGTCGGCCGGATAGT
>CAZGTK010000632.1:0-1566 GCA_964528415.1 uncultured Burkholderiales bacterium
AGAAGCCGTTGGCGATCTCGCGCCCGGTGATGAACAGCTCGAAGCGCTCGGTGATCTCCGGGCTCGCGTCGCTGCGCCGCGCAAGGGGACTCACCTCGGCCGGGTAGTCGACGATGTAGGTCGGCTCGAACAGGAGGTGCTCGGTGGTGTTCTCGAACAGCGTGAGCTGCAGCCCGCCGAGGTGGTCCTCGGGCTTGAAGGGCACGTCGAGGCGCCGGAACTCGCCGATCAGGAAGTCGCGGCTGGCAAGCTGCGCGTCGCTGTACTCGGGATGGTGCGCCTTGACCGCATCGAGGATGGTCAGCCGCCGGAACGGCTGCGCCAGGTCCATCTCGCGGCCGCCGTAGGTGATGCGCGTCGTGCCCAGCACCTTGAGCGCGGCGTCGCGCAGCATCTCCTCGGTGAAGTCCATCAGGAAGCGGTAGTCCTGGTAGGCCTCGTAGAACTCCAGCATCGTGAACTCGGGGTTGTGCCGCGTCGAGATGCCCTCGTTCCGGAAGTTGCGGTTGATCTCGAACACCTTCTCGAAACCGCCCACCACCAGCCGCTTGAGGTAGAGCTCCGGCGCGATGCGCAGGAAGAGCCGCATGTCGAGGGCGTTGTGATGCGTGACGAACGGGCGCGCCGCGGCGCCGCCCGGGATCGGGTGCATCATCGGCGTCTCGACCTCGAGGTAGCCGCGGGCATTGAGGAAATCCCTCAGCGCCTGGATCAGGCGGGTGCGCGTGACGAACACCTGCCGCGCCTCCGGCGTCGCGATCAGGTCGAGGTAGCGCTGCCGGTACTTCTGCTCCTGGTCGGCCAGCCCGTGGAACTTCTCGGGCAGGGGCCGCAGCGCCTTGGCGAGCAGGCGCAGCTCTTCGGCGTGCACCGTGAGCTCGCCCTTGTTGGTCTTGAACACGGCGCCCTCGACGCCGACGATGTCGCCCAGGTCCCAGCGCTTGAACTCGTCGTGCGCGGCCTCGCCGGTGACGTCGTTGCTGACGTAGACCTGGATGCGCCCGCTCATGTCCTGCAGCGTGGCGAAGCTCGCCTTGCCCATCACGCGCTTCAACATCATGCGCCCGGCGATGCGCGCGCGCGGGTGGTCGTTCGCCAGCGCCTCCTTGGCCTTCTCGCCGTGCGCCGCGTGCAGGCCGGCGGCCAGGTCGCGGCGGCGGAAATCGTTGGGAAACGCCGGGCCGCGCGCGCGCAGCTCCGCCAGCTTGGCGCGGCGCTCGGCGATCAGCTGGTTCTCGTCCTGCGGCGTTTGTTCGTTCTTCGGTTCGCTCATCGTCGGGTCCGTTCAGTCATCGGGTGCATAGGCGGCCGCCTCGGGCCGGTGCCCGAAACGCCGAGGCGCACGGGCGCCGAGCAAGAAAGGCGTCAATCGGGTCGTCTCGGCGTCTCCGCGTCCGTGCGGTGGAGGAGCGGCGTCCTGCCGGCGTCCCGCCCATCACACGCCCTGCTTCAGGCTGGCGCTGATGAAATCGTCGAGGTCGCCGTCCAGCACCGCCTGGGTGTTGCCCACCTCGACGTTGGTGCGCAGGTCCTTGATGCGGGACTGGTCCAGCACGTAGGAGCGGA
>CAZGTK010000633.1:0-1564 GCA_964528415.1 uncultured Burkholderiales bacterium
TCCGCCTTGACGCGCGCGGTCCAGGCGTCGATGTCGGCGTCGGTCACCGGCTCGGGGTCGAAGGCCGGGTCGCCGGTGACCTTGGCGAAGGCGCGGTGCATCTCGCCGACCCGCCGGCCCAGCGTCGCGGCCAGCTCCTCGTAGTAGCCGTGGGGGCTCTGCGCCGCCGGCTCGGGCGGCGGCGGCGCCTCGGCGCCGGCGAAGATGCCGTGCGTGACGCGCTCGAGATAGTCCTCGGTGTGGGACCAGAAGCTGCCCTGGTTCTCGATGAACTGCTGCAGCAGCGCCAGCGTGATGACGCGGCCATCGGCGGCGAGGTACTCCACCGCGCCGAGCACCGGCGCGATGTGGGGGAACGGGCTCGCGTCGGTCAGGAAGCGGCCCACCTCGAGCTCGGGGTTCACGCCCGCCTGCAGCCGGCGGTAGCCCTTGAGATAGAGCTTGGTGCCGAAGAACACCCCGGTGTTGCTCTGGTCGAGCGACGGGTGGTGCACCGGCTCGTCCAGCGCCGGCGCGTGCATGGCGAAAGCGCCCGTGCTGGTGAACTTGAGGCGGCCGTGGTCGAAGGGGACCTCGCGCCCCTCGCCCATGGCCTTCGCCAGCGCGCGGCAGAACGCCGGATCGCCGAAGGCGCCGTACAGAATGCCCATCTTGTCCTTCTGCCGCACCTTCGCCAGCGTCCAGGCGCCGAAGTCGTGGATCGGGTCGTAGCCCTTGGTCTCCCAGGCCACCGCGAGCGGCAGGAAGTACTTCTGCAGCGGGATGTCCTCGCACTCGACGTCGAGGAACGCCAGCAGCCAGCTGCCGTCCTCGGTGCTCCACTCGCCCTCCTCGGTGAGCTCGATGCGCCTGATGTCGTGGCCCTTGGCGGCGAACCAGCGCTTGGTCGACATGTAGGGCAGCAGGACCTCGCGCTGCAGCTGCTCGCGCGTGCGCGAGGCCATCAGCCGGTGGACCTCGCGCGCGCCGCCCGATTGCTGGAAGAAGGTGCGGAAGCCCTCCAGCAGCACCAGCACCGGCAGCTCCTTGTGCGGCAGCTTCTCCTCGTGCCATTGCGGCACCGGCGCTTCGGTCGAGAGCGCGAAGCTCAGGAAGCCGTAGGCCGGCAGCGTGAGCAGGTACGGCAGCCGGCCGATCGGCGGGAACGAGATGTTGCCGGTCTGCTCGACCGGCACGCGGCCCTCGAAGCGCGACAGGTCGAGCTCGACCGCCTGCGGGTTGCGCGACAGGTTGGCGACGCACAGCACGGCCTCGGCCTCGTACTCGCGCACGTAGGCGAGGATCTTGCGGTTGCCGGGCTCGAGGAACCTGAGGCTGCCGCGGCCGAACGCCTTGAAGCCCTTGCGCACCTGGATCAGGCGCCGCGTCCAGTTCAGCAGCGAGGAAGGGTTGCGCGCCTGCGCCTCGACGTTGACCGCCTGGTAGCCGTAGACCGGGTCCATGATCGGCGGCAGGTAGAGGCGCTGCGGGTCGGCGCGCGAGAAGCCGCCGTTGCGATCGGGGCTCCACTGCATCGGCGTGCGCACGCCGTTGCGGTCGCCGAGATAGATGTTGTCGCCCATGC
>CAZGTK010000634.1:0-1563 GCA_964528415.1 uncultured Burkholderiales bacterium
GCGCGCGTGCAGCCGCGCCAGCGCCGCGGTCGCCGTGGTCTTCCCCTGGCCGGAAGCCGGCGCCGCCACCAGCCGCGCCGGAACGCGGCGCTGCCCGCCCTCTGCCGCGGGCGCCACGGCGCTCCCCTCAGGAGCCGCCCGGCGCGTAGCGCAGCGTGACCATGAAGTTGGCGCCGAGCTGGTTGAAGTACGCGGCGGTCTCGTAGTCCTTGTCGAACACGTTGTTCACGCGCGCCTGCACCGTCCAGTCCTTGTGCGGCCGGTACTCGGCGCGCAGGTCGACGACGGCGTAGCTGCCCATGCGCACCGTGTTGGCGAGGTCGTCGTAGCGGCGGCCCTCGGCCGCCACCGTCGCGCCAACGCTGAACTGGCCGAAGCGGCGGTCGACGTCGACGCGCAGCGCCTGCTCGGCGCGGCGCGGCAGCACGTTGCCGTTGTTGGGCCCGCCGCCGTCGTTGATCGGGTCGAGGAAGGTGACGTTGGCGCTCGTGTCCCAGCCGGCGATGCGCGCCGAGGCGATCAGCTCCAGGCCGCGGATGCGCGCCTTCTCGATGTTCTGCGGCAGGAACGTGACCGGGTCGAACGCGATCAGGTTGTCGATGCGCGTTTCGTACGCGTTGGCCTGCCAGCGCCACGAGGGATACGTACCGCTCACGCCCACCTCGAAGCTCTTCGACTCCTCGGGCTGCAGGTCGGGGTTGCCAAAGAACGGGAAGTAGAGGTCGTTGAACGACGGCGCCTTGTACGCGGTGCCGTACGACACCGTCGCCCGGTAGCCCTCGGCGAAGGCGTAGCCCCAGGCGGCGTTGCCGGTGGTCTCGCCGCCGAACTGCTCGTTGTCGTCGTAGCGCAGCGAGCCCTGCAGGTCGTGCCGGCCGAAGCGGCCGAGGTACTGGCCGAACACGCCGTCGTTCGTGCGCGACGTCTCGGCGAACTGCGTGTCGCTGTCGACGCGGTCCTTGAGGTAGTCGTAGCCCAGCGTCAGGACCTGGTCCGCCGCCAGCGCGACGTCGTTCTGGAACGAGAAGGTGTCACGGCGGGTATCGAAGGTGCTCACGAACGCGTCGTTCAGGTAGTTGTCCGAACTGTCCCGGCTCTGGCCGGCGAGCAGCGAGACCTTCCACGCCGCCAGCGGCGCGAAGCGCAGACGCCCGCCCAACACCTGCTGCGAGGTGTCGGTCTCGTTCACGAAGGTGCCGTCGAACTCGTTCTGGGCGTCGGTGCGCAGGAACGAAAAATCGACGTCGGCGCCGTTGTCGAAGCGGTGGCCGAGGCGCAGCGAGCCGGAGCGGTTGCGGTAGGCGTCACGGTCGGGCTCGACCGCGAAGCAGCCGGTGAAGGCGTTCGGCGGGCTGCAGGCGTTGATGCCCTGGGTGTCCAGGTTGGCGATGGTGGCGTTGAACCAGCTGTTCTCGCCGCCCCCGGACAGGCCGGCCGAGAGCTTGGAGGTGCTGTAGCTGCCGCCGCCGACGCTGGCGAACGGTTTCAGCTCGCCGCCGCCGCGGCGCGTGAAGATCTGGATCACGCCGCCGATCGCGTCCGCGCCGTACAGGCTCGAGCGCG
>CAZGTK010000635.1:0-1560 GCA_964528415.1 uncultured Burkholderiales bacterium
AGCAGGTCGGCCGGCAGCAGCGCCGTCGCGCCGGCGGCCACGCCGGCGGCGAGCAGGCGGCGGCGGACGCCCTCCGGCGGCGCCGCCATCACAGCGCCTTTTTCGTGCGGAGATAGCTGGCGCGATCCATCGACGTCACCGTGATCTCGTTGAGGTTGGCGCCCTGAAGCACCTTGAGCGTGACCGGGACGCCCGCCGCGCCCTTCGCCCACAGCCGGCGGTAGAGCTCGGCCTGCGTCGTCACCGGGCTGCCGTCGATGGCGGTGACGATGTCGTTCTTCCCGATGCCCGCCTTCGCCGCCGGGCCCTCGGGCGCGACGCGCACCACCACCAGCCGGCCGCCGACCTCCTCCGTGGACAGGCCCAGCCACGCGCGCGGCGGGCCGGCGCGCTTGCCCTCGCGCGTGAGGTCCGCGAGGATCGGCTTCAGCACGTCGATGGGCACGAACATGTTGCCCGGAAAACGGTAGCCCGGCTCGATCGCGTCGGGCACCAGCAGCGAGCCGATGCCGAGCAGCTTGCCGTCCTTGCCGATCAGCGCCGCGCCGCCCCAGTTCGCCGCGGGCGGCGACGTGAAGATGGCGCTCTCCAGCAGGTACTCCCAGCTGCCGGCGAAGGGTCGGCGCGAAACCACCATCGCGCGGGTCGCCGCGCCCGGTCCGCCGAAGCCGGCAACCAGCACGTCGTCGCGCTCCTTCACCGGCGTCGACTCCCCGAGCTCGATCGGCTCCGCGGGCAGCGGTGTCACCGTGCGGAGCAGCCCGAAGCCGGAGGCGTGGTCGTAGGCGACGACGGTGGCGGCGTGCGTCTTGCCGGCGGCGTCGGTCACCTGGACACTGTCGGCCTCGAGCACCAGGTAGCCGATGGTGAGGATCAGCCCGTCCTTGCCGATCAGCACGCCGCTGCCGTCGCGCTCGTCGCCGAGGTAGGGCGCCGTGCGGGCGTCGGGCAGGCTCACGGACTTCACGCGCACGACCGCGGCCAGCGGGTTCGGCGCGTCGGCGGCCCGCGCGGGCAGACCCGCTGCGGCGACGGTAACGGCAAGGGCGAGGCAGACGGTGCGTAGCATGGCGGACCTCCCGCGAACGTTCCCCGCGCCGCGCCCGAGCGCGCGCCGCGGGGTAAAGCCTTAGGCTCGGCGCGAACACGATAGTTCGCCGCGGGGCGCTCCGCAACGCGACATAGGCGCTTGCTGAAAAATCTGGGAAAATAACGACTTGCGCGGCCGCCGCGGGTGCCCGCGCGAAGCCGCCACCGACCCTGGGATCGAACCATGCCGACGCCGGCCCGCAAGCGGGCATACGAGGACAACAAGCTCGCCAAGCGGCTGCGCCGCCTGACCGGGCAGGCGATCGCCGACTACGCCATGATCGAGCCGGGCGACCACGTCATGGTGTGCCTGTCGGGCGGCAAGGACAGCTACACGCTGCTCGACATCCTGCTTCACCTGCGGGAGAAGGCGCCGGTCCATTTCGAGATCACCGCCGTCAACCTCGACCAGAAGCAGCCCGGCTTCCCGGCGCACGTGCTGCCGGACTACCTGGCCTCGCGCGGCGTGCG
>CAZGTK010000636.1:0-1558 GCA_964528415.1 uncultured Burkholderiales bacterium
GAGCGCCAGCACGTTCTCGCGCATGGTGCCGTAGCGCACGGCGTTGGTGCCGCTGGCGCGGGTCGAGGCCATGCCGCCGAGCGTTGCGTCGGCGCCGGGATCGATGGGGAAGAAGAGGCCGGTGTGCCGCAGCTCGCGGTTCAGCTGCTCGCGCGTAACGCCGGCCTGCACCGTCGCGTCCATGTCGTCGGGGTGCACGGCGAGCACGCAGTTCATGCGCGAGAAGTCGACGCACACGCCGCCGCGGGTGGCCAGCACGTTGCCCTCGACGGAGGTGCCGACGCCGAAACCGATCACCGGCAGGCGGTGGGCGCGGCAGATCGCCACGACCGCCGCCACGTCCTCGTTGGTTTCGGGAAAGACCACGGCGTCGGGCGCGCGCGGCGCGTGGTGCGACTCGTCCTTGCCGTGGTGCTGCAGCACCGCCGCCGTGGTCGTCACGCGCTCGCCCAGCAGCTGGCGCAGCTCGCCCAGCGCGGCGGCGGGCGACGGTCGTGTCGAGGTGGCGGGGGCGGGGGAAGACACCACCGCATTATAGCCGCGCGGTGGATGCGGGCGCCGCGGCCGGCCTAGCGCGACGGGCCGTTGCGCGCGCCGCTGCGGCCGAGCAGGTCGTGGCGGTCGAGGCGGAGCTTGGACATCAGGCGGTACAGGGTCATGCGCGACACGCCCAGCTCCGCCGAGGCGCGCGTGACCGAGCGATGCCGCAGCAGCGCGTCGCGCACGGCCTGGCGCTCCGCCTCGTCGCGGGAGTCCTCGAGGCTCGAGCCGTTGCGCGTCGGCAGCCGCCGCTCGAGCCCCAGGTCGGCGGCGGTGATCAGGCGGCCTTCGCACATGACGATGGCGCGCTGCACGCGGTTGATCAGCTCGCGCACATTGCCCGGCCAGTCGTGGCTGTTCATGCGCTCGACGGCGAGCCGCGAGAAGTCGCGCACGCGCGGGGTGGTCTCGCGGCCGAACGAGTCCAGCACCCAGCGGGCCAGCAGCTCGATGTCGCCGGGACGCTCCCGCAGGGCCGGCGTGCGCAGGCGCAGGACGTTGAGCCGGAAGAACAGGTCCTCGCGGAACTTCCCCTCGGCGACGAGCTGCTCGAGGTCGACGTGCGTCGCGGCGATGACGCGCACGGCGACCGGGATCGCGGCGCGCCCGCCGACGCGGGTGATGGTGTGCTCCTGCAGGAAGCGCAGCAGCGTGCTCTGCACGGCGAGCGGAAGGTCGCCGATCTCGTCGAGGAGAATGGTGCCGCCCGCCGCCGCCTCGATGCGGCCGAGCTTGCGCGCCTTGGCGTCGGTGAACGCGCCCTTCTCGTGGCCGAGGAGCTCCGCCTCGAGCAGGGCTCGGGGATGGCGGAGCAGGTGACCGTCAGGAAGGGCGCCGCCGCCCGCGCGGAGGCGAAGTGGATGGCGCGCGCGACGAGCCCCTTGCCCGTCCCGCTCTCGCCGAGCAGGAGCACCGTCGTGGCGGGGCTCCGCGCGACGGTGCGCGACTGCTCGAGGACCCGGCGCATCGCCGGACTCTTCGCGACGATCGATTCGAAGGAGAAGCGCTCCGAGTTGCG
>CAZGTK010000637.1:0-1557 GCA_964528415.1 uncultured Burkholderiales bacterium
CTAAGCAGCCCCTGCGCGCCGAAGAGCAACGCGGCCTACGCCGCCTACAACGCCGCGCGCGGCTTCGTTGCCGGCGACAGGTCGCGGCCGGTGCCCGAGCACCTGCGCAACGCGCCCACCAAGCTCATGAAGGAGCTGGGCTACGGGCGCGAGTACCGCTACGCCCACGACGAGCCGGAAGCCTACGCGGCGGGCGAGAGCTACTTTCCCGACGGCCTCGAGCCGCCGCGGTTCTACTCCCCCACCGATCGCGGCCTGGAAGGAAGGATCGGCGAGAAGCTCGCGCACCTGCGGGCGCTGGACGACGCGGCGCGCAGGAAGCGCCGCGGGTCCTGAACCCGCCTCAGTTCAGCCCGGCGTCCTTCCAGTACTTGGTGCCGGAGACCGTGACTTCGGCGATGAGACCGTTCTTGGTCAGCTGGTAGACGTCCATCGCCTTGCCGATCACCTCGTGGCCGGCTTCGCCGCCGCCCTTCGAGCCGGCCTGGGCCACGCCCGCGCCGCCGCCGCCGAACTCCCAGCCCTTGTTGACGAAGTCGTCGAACGCCTGCTTGGTCTTGAACACGAACACGGTGCGCAGCTCCTTGCCGCCGAGACCGAGGCCCGCCGAAACCTGGCCCATGTTCATGTAGGTCTTGTGCCCGGTCGCGTTATTGACCGCCACGCCCTTGCCGCCCGCGCCGCCGACAAACAGGACGGTCACGCCGTACTCGCTGAACACGGCGTAGCCAGGCGCCTTGGCGATCTTGGCCTTGGCCTCGGGCTGGACCTTGTAGAGCTGCGCGAGCGTCGTCTCGCGCATCTTGTCGATGGCGGCGCGCTGCTCGGCCGGCGTCGGTTTCTTCTCCTCGGCCCAGGTCGAGGGCGCGAGGGCCAGCACCGTGGAGGCGAGCGCGAGGGCAACGGCGAGACGCATGGGGAAATCTCCTTGGGGTGGGGAAGGGGGATCGTCGTTCAACGCGGCGGGGTCCGATGCGTTGACAATTCTTAACATAGCCCAGATTCGCCGGGCCGCCATGCCGGGCCCCGGCGAGGGGTACCGCGCGCGCGGGTAACCCGTTAAACTGCCGCGTTTTTGGCCCTGGGCGGCGGCTACGCCCCGGCCTTTCGACAGGACCCGTTCCATGCTGGACCTCCACCATCTGCGCACCAACCTGGATGCCGTCGCGGCACGCCTCGGCGATCGCGGCTATGCGCTGGACGCCGAAGGCTTCCGGGCCCTCGAAGCGGAG
Organism: uncultured Burkholderiales bacterium; assembly: GCA_964528415.1. Taxonomy (GTDB): domain Bacteria; phylum Pseudomonadota; class Gammaproteobacteria; order Burkholderiales; family UBA6910; genus DATIUV01. Next base: position 1,233 of record CAZGTK010000637.1, read on the forward strand.
CGCAAGAGCGTGCAGACCCGCACCGAGGAACTGCAGGCCGCGCGCAACCAGGCCTCGAAGAAGATCGGCCAGCTGAAGGCGAAGGGCGAGGACGCCGGCGCCGTCATGGCCGAGGTGGCGGGCCTGGGCGACGAGTTGAAGGCGCTGGAGGCGCGCCTGGCGGACATCCAGCGACGCGTGAGCGATTTCCTGCTCAACGTGCCCAACGTGCCGCACCCGAGCGTGCCGACGGGCAGGTCCGCCGACGACAACGTCGAGGCGCGCCGGGTGGGCACGCCGCGCGCGTTCGATTTTCCGGTCAAGGACCACGTCGACGTCGGCGCGC
>CAZGTK010000638.1:0-1553 GCA_964528415.1 uncultured Burkholderiales bacterium
GGTGGCCCTGGGCGTGTCGGCCTACTCGGTCGCCATTTTCCATCTGATGACGCACGCCTTCTTCAAGGCGGTTCTGTTCCTCGGCGCCGGTTCCATCATCATCGCCATGCACCACGAGCAGGACATGCGGCGCATGGGCGGGCTGCGCAAGTACCTGCCGATCACGTTCGGCGCCGTGCTGATCGGCGGGCTGGCGAACGCCGGCATCGTCGGTTTCGCCGGCTTCTTCTCCAAGGACGCCATCATCGAGGCGGCGCACCTCGGCGTGACGCCGGCGGCTCGCTTCGGCTACTGGGCGCTCACCCTCGGCGTTTTCATGACCGCGTTCTACACGTTCCGCATGATCTTCATGACGTTCTTTGGCGATGAGCGGTTCCGCCAGGCCGAGCAGGGCCACGGCGCGCACGACGAGGCCCACGGGCACCACGGCCCGGTCGAGCCCCACGAGTCGCCCTGGGTGGTCACCCTGCCGCTGATCCTGCTCGCGATTCCGTCGATCGGCGCCGGCTGGCTCATCGGCCCGCTGCTGGTCGGCGGCTTCTTCGGCGACTCCAGTCACTACTCCGCGGCGCATCCGGCGGTCTCGGCCATGGCGGCCGAGTACCACGGGCCGTGGGCGATGGTGCTGCACGCGTTCACGACGCTGCCGTTCTGGCTGGCGATCGCCGGCGCGGCGACGGCCTGGTTCCTTTACGTCAAGCGGCCGGACCTGCCCGGCGTCCTGCGGCAGCGCGCCGGGCTGCTCTACACCATCCTGGAGCGGAAGTACGGCTTCGACGAGTTCAACGACTGGTTCTTCGCCCGCGGCGCGCGCGGCCTCGGCCGCGGCCTGTGGAAGCTCGGCGACGTGGCGCTGATCGACGGCGTCATGGTCAACGGCTCGGCGCGGGTGGTCGGCTGGTTCGCCGCGCTCATCCGCCACCTGCAGTCGGGCTACGTCTATCACTACGCGTTCGCGATGATCATCGGCGTCTTCGCCCTGCTCACGTTGCGGGAGTTGCTGGCGCGATGAACGCTTCCCCCCTCCCGACCGCGCGTCCCGGCGATAACGAGAAACAATGAACTTCGGCCTGCCCGTCATCAGCGTCGTCATCTGGCTCCCGATCCTGTTCGGGCTGGCCGTGCTCGCCACCGGCGCGGACCGCCGCGCGGGGCTCGCGCGCTGGCTGGCGCTGGCAGGATCGGTGGCCGGCTTCCTTGTCGCGCTGCCGCTGTACACGCAGTTCGATTCGGGCACTGCCGCGATGCAGTTCGTCGAGCGGGCCGCCTGGATCGAGCGCTTCAACATCCACTATCACCTCGGCGTCGACGGCATCTCGCTCTGGCTGATCCTGCTGAACTGCTTCACCACGCCGCTCGTGGTGCTGGCGGGCTGGCAGGTCGTCCAGGAGCGCGTCTCGCAGTACATGGGCGCTTTCCTGATCATGTCGGGGTTCATCAACGGGGCGTTCACGGCGCTCGATGCGGAGCTGTTCTACGTGTTCTGGCAGGCGATGCTGATACCTATGTTCCTCATCATCGTCGTCTGGGGCGGTCCCAATCGGGTCAACGCG
>CAZGTK010000639.1:0-1548 GCA_964528415.1 uncultured Burkholderiales bacterium
ACCACGACGAGATCGAATCCGGCCGCCTTGCAGGCGCCGACGATCGCCGGAAGGGTAACGGGGATCTCGGCGCCGCCGGAGCGGGTGGCAAGCGAGCGCATGTAGATGCGCGGGCTGCCGATCGCGTTCATGCGGATGCGATCGCCGAGCAGCGCCCCGCCGGTCTTTCGGCGCGACGGGTCGGCGGCGACGATGGCGATGTCGATGCGATCGTTCTGGTCCAGGCGGAAGCGCCTGATCAGCTCGTCGGTCAGCGACGACTTGCCCGAGCCGCCGGTGCCGGTGATGCCGATCACCGGCGCCTTGGACTCCGCGGCACGCCGCTCGATCTGGCGCTCCAGCGCCGGGTCGAGCACCGAGTTCTCCAGCGCGGTGATGATCCGGGCCAGCGCCCGCCGGTCGCCCGCCTCGAGCCCGCGCAGGTCCGCCGGCGCTTCCCGGGCGAGATCGGCGTCCGCGCGCCGCAGCATGTCCCAGATCATGCCCTGCAGCCCGATCTTCTGGCCGTCCTCGGGGGAATAGATCCGCGTCACGCCGTAGGCCTCGAGCTCGCGGATCTCGCGCGGGATGATGACCCCCCCGCCGCCGCCGAAGATGCGGATGTTGGCGCCGCCGCGCTCGCGCAGCAGATCCACCATGTACTGGAAGTACTCGACGTGCCCGCCCTGGTAGGAGCTGACGGCGATGCCGTGCACGTCCTCCTGAAGCGCCGCGGTCACGATCTCCTCGACCGAGCGGTTGTGGCCCAGGTGGATGACCTCGGCCCCGTTGGCCTGCAGGATGCGGCGGATGATGTTGATGGACGCGTCGTGGCCGTCGAACAGGCTGGCGGCGGTGACGAAGCGCACGCGGTTGACGAGCTTGTAGGGCTCGGGGGATACCTGGACGCTGAGGTCGGTCATCGGGCTTCCTCCGCCCCCGAGGGCCGGTCGGATCGCCCATCCGACCGAGCGGGGCGCCTGTTTTTTCCGTTTACGTAAACGTCAAGTCGCCCGGCCGGCACCCGGCGTCCGGGCACCGGGACGCGACGGCCGCGTGCGGGCGGCGCCTACTGAACCGTCTCGGCGCGAACCCGGACGTAATCGCCCGGCGCGTCGCCCAGCACCTTCAGCCTGCCGTCTCCCGGCTTGCGCGCCGGCACCTTGTCGGGTCCCAGCGCACCGACCCACCGGTCCCAATGGGTCCACCAGGAGCCCTCGGTATAGCCGGCCGCCTCGAACCAGGCCTCGGGATCGCCGTCGGGCCCGCCCTTGGTCCAGTAGCCGTACTTGTTGGCCGCCGGCGGATTGATCACGCCGGCGATGTGCCCGGAGCCCCCGAGCACGAACTCGACCGGGCCGCCGAGCAGCTTGGCGCCGGCGAACGTCGACTTCCAAGGCGCGATGTGGTCTTCCACCGTCGATAGGAAATAGGCCGGCGTCTTCACCTTGGCGAGGTCGACCGGCACGCCGGCGAGCGTGACGCCGCCGGGCACCTTCAGCAGGTTCTTCTGGTACATGTTGCGCAGATAGAAGCTGTGCATGGCCGCGGGCATCCGCGTGGAGTCCG
>CAZGTK010000640.1:0-1544 GCA_964528415.1 uncultured Burkholderiales bacterium
CGACGCCATGCGTCCCTTGTGCGCCTCGCGCGGCCCGTAGACGTTGAAATAGCGGAAGCCCACCACCGGCGCGGTGAACTCCGCCATCCGCCGCCGCACGATCTGGTCGAACAGGAACTTCGAATAGCCGTAGACGTTGAGCGGGGCCTCGAACTCGCGCGACTCGCGGAACGTGGGCCCCGCCCCGTAGACCGAAGCCGAGGACGCGTACAGCAGCGGCACGCTCTCGTCCTGGCAGAACTCCAGCAGCGCCAGCGAGTAGCGGTAGTTGTTCTCCATCATGTAGCGGCCGTCGGTCTCCATGGTGTCGGAGCAGGCCCCCTGGTGGATGACGGCCTCGACCAGGCCGTCGAAGTCGCCGGCGGCCAGCCGGTCGATGAACTCGCGCTTGTCGAGGTAGTCGGCCATCTCGCAGTCGACGAGATTGCGGAACTTGTCCGCGTTGGCGAGGTTGTCGACCGCGATGATCTCGCTCACGCCGCGCTCGTTGAGCGCGCGCACGATGTTGGAGCCGATGAAGCCGGCGGCGCCGGTGACGATGAAGTACATGCCGTTCCCCTGTGTCAGGCCTGCGCGCCGCCGAACAGCTCGGCGTGGTGGACGACCGCGGTGCCCAGTTTTCCGACCACGATGCCGGCCGCGCGGTTCGCCAGCCGCACCGCCGCCGGCAAATCCGCGCCGGCCGCGATCATCACCGCCAGCGTCGCGATCACGGTATCGCCCGCGCCGCTGACGTCGAACACCTCGCGGGCATCCGCCGCCTCGTGCACCAGGCCTTCCTCGCGAAACAGCGTCATGCCCTCCTCGCTGCGGGTGACGAGCAGCGCCTTCAGGCCGAGCTCGCGGCGCAGCCGCTGCGCCTTCGCCGCGAGCTCCTCCTCGCTCTTCCAGCTGCCCGCCACCTCGCGGAACTCGCTGCGATTCGGCGTGAGGAGCGTGGCGCCGCGATAGCGCTCGTAGTCGTCGCCCTTGGGATCCACCAGCACCGGCACGCCGGCGGCGTTCGCCGCCTCGATCATGCGGGCGATGTGGGTGAGGCCGCCCTTGCCGTAGTCCGACAGCACCACGACGTCCGCGTCGGGCAGCAGGCGACGGAAGTCCTCCAGCTTCGACAGCAGGACCTCGTGATTGGGCGGCGTCTCGAAATCGATGCGCAGCAGCTGCTGGTGCCGCGCGATGGCGCGCAGCTTGACGGTGGTGGTGAGTTGCGGGTCCTGCTGGAGCTTCGCCGTCACGGCCTCCTGCGCCAGCAGGCGCTCGAGCGACCGTCCCGCCTCGTCCGTTCCCACCACCGACAGGAGCCAGGTGCGCGCGCCGAGCGCGGCGGCGTTGCGGGCGACGTTGGCGGCGCCGCCGGGCCGCTCCTCGGTGCGGTCGATCTTGATGATCGGCACCGGTGCTTCCGGAGAGATGCGCGAGACCTCGCCGAACCAGTAGCGGTCCAGCATGACGTCGCCCACCACCAGCACGCGGGCCGCGGCGATCCTGGCGGCGATGGTCGTCTCCCGCGTCTCAGCCATGGCCCGCTCCCGCCGCCGCCGCGG
>CAZGTK010000641.1:0-344 GCA_964528415.1 uncultured Burkholderiales bacterium
CGCCGGAACGTACGCGCCGCCCGCCGTGCACGAGCCCATAACCACCGCGATCTGCGGGATGCCCGCCGCCGACATCGTCGCCTGGTTGTAGAAGATGCGGCCGAAGTGGTCGCGGTCGGGGAACACCTCGTCCTGGTTCGGCAGATGGGCGCCGCCGGAGTCGACGAGATAGATGCACGGCAGCCGGTTCTCGCGCGCGATCTCCTGCGCGCGCAGGTGCTTCTTGACCGTCATCGGGAAGTAGGTGCCGCCCTTCACCGTCGCGTCGTTGGCGACGATCATGCACTCGCGTCCCATGACGCGGCCGACGCCGGTCACGAGGCCGGCCGCCGGAACCTGGCCGT
>CAZGTK010000641.1:354-1542 GCA_964528415.1 uncultured Burkholderiales bacterium
CAGCTCGAGGAACGGCGAGCCCGGATCCAAAAGCGCCCGCACCCGCTCGCGCGGCAGGAGCTTGCCGCGGTCCGTGTGCTTGGCGCGCGCCGCCTCGCCGCCGCCCAGCTCGACCTGCGCGACCTTCGCCCGCAGGTCCTCCACCAGCAAGCGCATCGCGCGCGCGTTGGCGGCGAATTCCTCGGAACGGACGTCGATCGTCGAGGTGAGCGCGGTCATTACCAGCCGCCGGTCTCGAGCCAGCGCGCCGCCTGCGGCAGCCGGTCCATGCCCCAGAACGGCTCGCCGTCGACGATCAGGAAGGGCGAGCCGAACACGCCGCGCTCGATGGCGGCTTCCGTTTCGGCGCGGGCGCGCTCCTTCACCGCCGGGTCGGCGAGCGCGGCCGCGACCTCCTCACGGGCGGCGACGCCCGCGGCGGCTGCCACGTCGGCGATTACCGCGGGGCTGGCGATGTCCGCGTCGTCGGCGAAGTAGGCCCGGTAGATGGCCGCGGCCAGCGCCTTCGCCTTGGCCGCGTCGCGGTCCTGCAGCCAGTAGAACGCGCGCACCGGCGCCTGGGTCGCGACCGGAAAGCGGCTGGGAATTCTTACCTCCACGCCGTAGAGCCGGCTGCAGCGGAGAATGTCGCGCTTGGCGTAGTCGCCCTTGAGCGGCAGCGTCGGCAGGGGCTGGCCGCCGGTGACCTTGAACACCAGCCCGAGCAGGATCGGCCGCCAGACGACCTCGCGACCGTGCTTCGCCGCCAGCGCGTCCACTTGCCGGCTGGCGAAATAGCCGTACGGCGAGGAGAAGTCGAAGTAGAAGTCGATCGGCGCGGGCATGTCGTCGGGTCCGTCCATCACGGGCGCTTATTTCCGCAGAGGGGCGGAGGCGCGGAGGTTCGAACACCTTTAAACGCCAAGGGCGCCAAGGGCGCCAAGGACGACCGTGAAACGTTCGGAAAGGAATTCATGCTTGGCGTCCTTGGCGGTGAAAAAGTTTGTTCTTTCTCTGCGTCTCTGCGGTGAAGCCTACCCCTCACCGGCGATGGCCCGCCCGATCACCAGCCGCTGGATGTCGCTGGTGCCCTCGTAGATCTGCGTCACGCGCACGTCGCGCCAGATGCGCTCGACGGGGAAATCCTTCAGGTAGCCGTAGCCGCCGTGGATCTGGATCGCCTCCGAGCACACCCGCTCGGCCATCTCC
>CAZGTK010000642.1:0-1541 GCA_964528415.1 uncultured Burkholderiales bacterium
GGACCCGGCCAACCGCAACGCCGTGCGCGTCGCGCGCATCGCGGAGCGCGCGGGATTCCGGTGGCTGGCCGTCCACGGCCGCACGCGCGCGTGCGGGTTCGGCGGCAGCGCCGAGTATGACACCATCGCCGACGTGAAGTCGGCGGTCGGGATTCCCGTCGTCGCCAACGGCGACATCGCGGACGCCGAGACGGCGGCGCGCGTGCTCGAGCGCACCGGCGCCGACGCCGTCATGATCGGGCGCGCCGCGCAGGGAAGGCCCTGGATATTCCGCGAGATCCGCACGTTCCTCGAGCGCGGCGAGCGCGCGGCGCCGCCGGCGCTGGCCGAGATCCGCGCGGTCGTGCTCGAGCACCTGCAGGCGCTGTATGCGTTCTACGGCGATTTCCTGGGGGTCCGCATCGCCCGCAAGCACGTCGCGTGGTACACGCGCGACCTCGCGCCCGACGCGGACGTGAAGTCGCGCCTCAACGCGACGGAGTCGCCGCAGGAGCAGCTCAGGCTGGCAGCCGAACTCTTCGACCGGATGCAGGCAAGGGAGAACCGGTCGTCGTACGCTGAGGAGCTCGCAGCATGATCAACGAGAACGAGATCGACCGGACCGTCCGGCGTGCCATCGAGCGCTATTTCCGCGACCTGGATGGCGAGAAGGCGTGCGGAATCTATGACATGGTCATTGCCTCGGTGGAGCGGCCGCTGATCGAATCCGTGCTGCGCCACTCCGAGGGCAACCAGACGCGGGCGGCCGAGCTTCTCGGCATGAACCGCAACACGCTGCGCAAGAAGATCCGGGCCTACCGGATCAAGTGACGGCGGCCGCCGCCGGCATCTGCAGACCCGATTCATCGCTTCCAGGACCCGCGACTGCCATGGCCGTGATCAAGCAGGCGCTGATCAGCGTTTCCGACAAGAGCGGGCTGATCGATTTCGCGCACGGGCTGCGCAAGTTGAACGTCACCATCCTGTCCACCGGCGGCACCGCCCGCGCGCTCACGCAGGCCGGGATCCCGGTCACGGAGGTGGGCGCCTACACCGGCTTCCCCGAGATGCTCGACGGCCGCGTGAAGACGCTGCATCCCAAGATCCACGGCGGCATCCTGGCGCGGCGCGACCTCGATGAGCACACGCAGGCGCTGGAAGCGGCCGGCATCCCCACCATCGACCTGGTGGTGGTCAACCTCTACCCGTTCGCGCAGGCCGTGGCCCGCGAAGGCTGCACGCTCGACGATGCGCTCGAGACCATCGACATCGGCGGGCCGTCGATGGTGCGCGGCGCGGCCAAGAACTTCCGCCACGTCGCGGTCGTGACGGACCCGGCCGACTACGCGGCGATCCTGGCCGAGATGGAATCGAGCGGCGGCGCCGTCGCGCTGGAGACGCGCTACCGGCTGGCGCGCAAGGCGTTCTCGCACACGGCCGCGTACGACGGCGCCATCAGCAACTACCTCACCGCCACCGGCCTCGACGGCGTGCGCGCGGCGTTCCCGGAGCAGCTCAACCTGAGCTTCCTGAAGGCGCAGGACCTGCGCTACGGCGAGAAC
>CAZGTK010000643.1:0-1540 GCA_964528415.1 uncultured Burkholderiales bacterium
CGCCGTCGCGCTTCGACTTCGACAAGCTGCGCTGGCTGAATCACCACTACCTCAAGGCGGCGGCCGACGCCGACCTTGCGGCGCGGGTGCTGCCGCGGCTGCGGGCATCGGGCGTGGAACTCGCGCCGGGCGCGGCCGACCTCGCGACGGTCTGCGGGCTGTTGAAGGAGCGCGCGCAGACGCTGAACGAGCTGGCCGAGCTGGCGCACATGTTCTACGTCGAGCCGAAGATCGCCGAGGCCGACCGCGCGAAGCACCTCGACGCGGCGCCGCCGGCACTGGCGCCCGCGCTGACGGCGTTCGCCGACGCGCTGGCGGGCGGCGACTGGACGAAGGACGCGATCGCCGCGGCGCTGAAGGCGACGCTGGCCGAGCACGGGCTGAAGATGCCGCAGCTCGCGATCCCGGTCCGGCTGAAGGTGTTCGGCACGACGCAGACGCCGTCGGTGGACGCGGTGCTGGCGGCGATGCCGCGCGAGACCGTGTTGCTGCGATTGAGGAGTTGACCATGCGCACGTTGCCTGTCCGTGGTCGCGAGAAGCAGGCTGATGGACGGTCGCTACCGGAGAGCCGGAACGCATATCTGGCTGAAGGTCCGGTGGCGCCGGGTGACTTCATGGACGAAGTCGCAGATCTCCCCGTGCAGGAGCGTGGCCGGCGACCCGCCGGCGGCCGCCTTGCATCCCACCGGAAGCGGGATCGTGCGGTCCGCTAGAATCCATTAGCCAACGCGAGGTTCCCCGATGTCCGGCAGCACCTTCGGTCGCCTCTTCACCGTCGCCACCTTTGGCGAATCCCACGGGCCCGCGATCGGCTGCGTGGTCGACGGCTGCCCGCCCGGCATGGCGCTGTCCGAGGCCGACATCCAGCCCGACCTCGATCGGCGCCGCCCGGGCACCTCGCGCCACGTCACGCAGCGGCAGGAGCCCGACGCGGTCGAGATCCTCTCGGGCGTCTTAGAGGGGCGCACCACGGGCACGCCGATCGCGCTGCTGATACGCAACCAGGACGCGCGCAGCAAGGATTACTCGACGATCGCGCGCACCTTCCGCCCCGGCCACGCCGACTACACCTACTGGCACAAGTACGGGGTGCGTGATCCGCGCGGCGGCGGGCGCTCGTCGGCGCGGCTCACCGCGCCGGCGGTCGCCGCGGGGGCGATCGCCAAGAAGTGGCTGCGCGAGCACTTCGGCACGCAGATCCGCGGCTGCATGACGCAGCTGGGCGAGGTCGTCATTCCGGTCACCGACTGGGCGCAGGTGCCGAACAACCCGTTCTTCGCCGCCGACGCGGGCATCGTGCCGAAGCTCGAGGAATACATGGACGCGCTGCGGCGCGCCGGTGACTCGTGCGGCGCGCGCGTGCGCGTGGTGGCCGAGAACGTGCCGGTGGGGCTGGGCGAGCCGCTCTACGACAAGCTCGACGCCGACATCGCCTACGCGATGATGGGCATCAACGCGGTCAAGGGCGTGGAGATCGGCGCGGGCTTCGCCTGCGTGACGCAGAAGGGCAGCGAGCACGGCGACGAGCTCACGCCCGA
>CAZGTK010000644.1:0-1540 GCA_964528415.1 uncultured Burkholderiales bacterium
GCGCTCGACTGGAAGCGGTCCACCGCCGCGATGTCGTCGAACAGGAACGGCAGGTCTAATACCTGGATCTTCGTGGTGTAGCGGTCGAATTTGGACAGCGACGGCGCGATTATGTGGACGTCGCCCAGCAGGAGCGCCTCCATCTCCTTGGCGTCGCCGAACAGCTGCGAGCTGGGGAACACCTGGACTTCGACCTTGCCGGGCAGCTTCTTCTCGGCGAGCTCCTTGAACTTGAGCGCGCCTTGGCCCTTAGGGGTCTTCTCGGCGACGACGTGGCTGAACTTGACGACGATGGGCGCGGAAAACGCGGCGGGCGCGGCGACGATCAATGCCGCCAGCAGGACGGTGGCGAGTCTCATGGCTCCTCCTTGAGCGAGTGACGAACGACGTTTTTCTCGTTCTTATACGCGGCTATGGTGCCCCCGGTTATTGAGCTAAATCAACAAAAAGGCGCGGGCAGCCCGCCGGGCGGTACGGGCCGCGCGCCGGCGCCCTGCCTCAGGAAGCCGCGACAACCCCTTAACTGCGCAGTGTTTTCGCTCCGGCGGCCGCGGCGGCCCCGGACGCGGGCGAATGGCGGCGCGGAATCGCCCCGGGGTCAGACGACGATGTTCACGAGCCGCCCCGGCACGACGATGACGCGCTTGACGGCCTGGCCGGCAACGAACTTCTGCGCCGCCTCGCTCGCCAGCGCGATCTGCTCGATGGTGCCCTTGTCGGCCTGCGCCGGCACGCGCACCTGGCCGCGCAGCTTGCCGTTGACCTGGATCACCAGCTCGATCTCGTCGGTGACGAGCGCCGCGTCGTCGTGCTCGGGCCAAGGCGCGTCGAGGATGTCGCCCGCATAGCCCAGCTCGCGCCACAGCGCGTGCGTGACGTGCGGCGTGATGGGCGCGAGCAGGCGCAGAAGGATCGACAGGCATTCTTCAGTAACCTTGTTCCTGCCCCCCGCGAATCGCTCCAGCGCGTTCAGCATCTTCATTGCTGCCGAGACGACGGTGTTGAACTGGAAGCGTGCGAAGTCGAAGTTGGCCTGCTTGAGAACGGAGTGAATCTCAAACCGGGTGGCTTTCTCCAGATCTGTCCCCATCTGAGGCCCCGGCTGGTCGAACCGCGCACAGTAGCTCCAGAGGCGACGCAGAAACCGGTAAGCGCCCTCAACTGCGCTGTCCGACCACTCCAGCGTCTGCTCCGGCGGGCTCGCGAACATCATGAACAGCCGCGCGGTGTCGGCGCCGTACTGCTCCACCAGCGCCTGCGGATCGACGCCGTTGTTCTTCGATTTCGACATTGTGCCGATGCCGCCGGACTCGACCGGCTGGCCGTCGGCGCGCAGCACGGCGCCGGTCCGCTGGCCCTTGTCGTCGGTCTTCACCTCGACCTCCGCCGGGTTGTAGTAGCGGATGCGCCCGGCCGCCATCTTGCGGTAGAAGATCTCGTTCAGCACCATGCCCTGCGTGAGCAGGTTGGTGAACGGCTCGTCGAGCACGAGCAGCCCGAGATCGCGCATCGCCTTGGTCCAGAAGCGCGAGTAGAGCAG
>CAZGTK010000645.1:0-1536 GCA_964528415.1 uncultured Burkholderiales bacterium
ACGCCGCCATCGACGCGGGCGAGGTCGAACGCGTGCATCGGCTGGCCCAGCTCCAGCATCACGTAGTTGGTGACGTCGACCACCGCGTTGATGCTGCGCAGGCCGCTGCGCGCAAGCCGCTGCGCCATCCACAGCGGCGTCGGCGCCGCCGGGTCGATCCCGCGCACGATCCGCCCGCAGTAGCGCGGACAGGCCTCCGGCGCGTCCAACGTCACCGGCATCGCGTCCTTGAGCGAAGCCGCCACCGGCGTGATGTCCGGCAGCCGCAGGCTCGTGGCGGTGATCGCGGCGACTTCGCGCGCCACGCCGCAGACGCTCAGGCAGTCGCCGCGGTTCGGCGTCAGCTTGAGCGCGAGGATCTGGTCGTCGAGCTCGAGCGCCTCGCGCAGATCCAGACCCGCGGCCAGGGCGGCCGGCAGCTCCAGCAGCCCCGCGCCGTCCTCCGCGAGCCCGAGCTCGGAGGCCGAGCAAAGCATCCCGCGGGAGACGACGCCGCGCACCTTCGCCTCGCGGATCGTCAGTCCCGGCAGCGCCGCGCCGACGGTCGCGCACGGCGCCTTCATGCCGGCGCGCACGTTGGGCGCGCCGCAGACGATCGTGAGCGGCTCGCCCTGCCCCGCGTCGACGCGGCAGACCGAAAGGCGGTCGGCGCCGGGATGCCTTTCGACGGCGAGCACCTCGCCGACCACGACACCGCTGAACGCGGGCGCCGCCGGCTGCACGGCCTCGACCTCGAGCCCGGCCATCGTCAGCGACTCGGCCAGCTCGGTCGTGGTGAGCGGCGGATCGACGAAGGTGCGCAGCCAGTTCTCGGAGAACTTCATGGGCTCAGTTGAACTGCCGCAGGAACCGCAGATCGTTCTCGAAGAACAGGCGAATGTCGTTGACGCCGTAGCGCAGCATCGCCAGCCGCTCGACACCGAGGCCGAAGGCGAAGCCGACGTACTTCTCGGCGTTGACGTCGACGTGCTTCAGGACGTTGGGATGCACCATGCCGCAGCCGAGGACCTCGAGCCAGCCGGTGTGGCTGCAGACGCGGCAGCCGCTGCCGCCGCACTGCACGCAGGCGATGTCCATCTCCGCCGACGGCTCCGTGAACGGAAAGAACGAGGGCCGGAACCGCGCGCGCAGGTCCTCGCGCTCGAAAAAGCGCTGCATGAACTCCACCAGGACGCCCTTCAGGTTGGCGAACGTCACGCGCTCGTCGACCCACAGTCCCTCGACCTGGTGGAACATCGGCGTGTGCGTCACGTCCGAGTCGCAGCGGTAGACGCGCCCCGGCGCGATGACCTTGAGCGGCGGCCTGTGGGCCTTCATATAGTGCACCTGCACCGGCGAGGTGTGCGTGCGCAGCAGCTGGCCGCCCTCGACGTAGAAGGTGTCGTGCATCGCGCGCGCCGGGTGCCCTTCCGGGATGTTGAGGGCCGTGAAGTTGAAGTAGTCGGTTTCGATCTCGGGCCCCGACGCCACCTCGAAGCCGATCCCGCGGAACAGCGCCTCGATCCGCTCCAGCGCGCGCGACACCGGATGCAGCCC
>CAZGTK010000646.1:0-1530 GCA_964528415.1 uncultured Burkholderiales bacterium
TACCACCAGCTCGCCGCCGACTCGCCGGTGCACGTCGCGCTGCGCGAGGGGCTGGCCGAGGTACCGCCCGGCCTGTCGGTCATCGTGACGAGCCGCGCCGAGCCGCCGCCGGCGCTGACACGGCTGCGCACGCTGGAAAACTTCACGCTGCTCGATCGCGAGGCGCTGCGCCTGAGCGCGGACGAATTCGTCGAGGTGGCCCACGAGCGCCTGGCCGGCGGCGCACCCGACGACGCGACGCTGCGCGCGTTGCACGCGCGCACGCAGGGCTGGGCCGCTGGCCTCGTGCTGATCCTGGAGCGCGGGTCGGCCGCGTCGGCGGGCAACGACGGCGCGGCGGCCGAGCCGCTGGTGTTCGATTACTTCGCCGGCGAGCTGTTCGACGAGGCCGAACCGCGCCTGCAGCGGTTCCTCGTGCGCACCGCGCTGCTGCCGCGCTTCACCGCGGCATCGGCGGCGGCGCTCGCCGGTGTCGACGACGCGGCCGCGCTGCTCGCCGAGCTCGATCGCCGCAACTTCTTCATTGCGCGCCACGCCGGTGCCGGCGGCGGCGACGCGTACGAGTACCACCCGCTGTTCCGCGAATTCCTGCTCGAGCGCGGCCGCCGCCAGCTGGCGCCGCGGGAGCTCGCCGATGCGCGCCGCGAAGCGGCCGGATTGCTGGCCGCCGAAGGCGACGCTCCGGCCAGCATCGCGCTGCTGCGCGAGGCCGGCGACTGGCCGCGCCTGGTGGCGCTCGTGCTCGCGCAGGCGCCGGCGCTGCTGTCGAGCGGCCGGTTCCAGACGCTGGCCGAGTGGATCCTCGACGTGCCCCCGGCGCAGCGCGACGGCGTTCCGTGGCTCGGCTACTTCCTGGGCCTGTGCCGGCTGCCGTACGACCCGGCGAAGGCGCGCGAGCTGCTGTCGGCGGCGTACACGGGTTTTCGAGCCGCCGGCAACGCGAAGGGCGAATACCTCGCGTGGGCCGGCATCGTCGACACCTTCATCTACGCGTGGAGCGAGTTCGGGCCGGCCGACGCGTGGATCGACGAGTTCGACGCGCTGCGCTCGCGCCATCCGCAGTTCCCGTCGCACCAGGTCGAGGTGCGCGCGGTCGCGGCGATCTTCGCGATCCTGATGTACCGGCGACCGCAGCACCCGGAGCTGCCGCGCTGGACGCGGCACCTCGACGCGCTGGTGGCACAGGACATCGACCCGGCGTTGCGGATGACGGCCGCCACGCACCTGGTGCTGTACTACAACTGGTGGACCGGCAACATGGCGCGCGCCAACGAACTCGTGCGGCGCGTCGAGCCGTTCGCGAGCGCGCGCGCGATCGGCCCGTTCGTTCGGCTCGGCTGGGAAGGCATCCTCGCGATCTCGCACTGGATGAACGCCGACAACGCCGCCGCGCTCGCCGCCGTGCGCCGCGGGCTGGCGCTGTCCGACGAGACCGGCGCGCACGTCTGGGACTTCATGCTGATCGCGCAGGGCGCGGTCGCCGCGGGCACCTCGGGCGACGCGGCGCAGGCGCGCGACTTCCTCGGGCGC
>CAZGTK010000647.1:0-1529 GCA_964528415.1 uncultured Burkholderiales bacterium
GAGGAAGTACTTGAGCGGCGCGGCCATGTTGCCGAAGCGCGTCGGGCTGCCGAGCGCGAGGCCCGCGCACTCCTCGAGGTCGGAAAGTTCGACGTAGGGGGCGCCTTCGGGCGGGACCGCATCCTCGGTCGCCTCGCAGACGGTGGAGACGCGCGGCACCGTGCGCAGCCGGGCGCGGGCGCCGGGCACCCGCTCGATTCCGCGGGCGATCGTCCGGGCCATCTCGCGCACCGCGCCGTGGCGACTGTAGTAGAGCACCAGGATGTCGTTCATGGAGGCGCTTTCTGCAACGGGGTTTTCGGGCTGGTATTATAAGAAAATGCTGAAAAGCCAAACGCTTCCCGCACGGTCCTTGGTCCGTTCTGAACCCGGCGGGTTCCGGCGTGCCGCCGTTGCGCCCCGGTCCCGCGTTCGGAAGATCTGATGTCGGCGGCGGTCGCACGGCAGGTGTTGGCGGCGGGGCTCGTGGCGTGGCTGCTGCCGCTCTCGGCGCTCGCGTTCACCTTCGAGGACAATCAAGGCAAGGTTCATCGCCTGGCGGACTACCGCGGCCGCTGGGTCGTGGTGAATTTCTGGGCCACCTGGTGCCCGCCCTGCCTGAAGGAAATCCCGGAACTGGCCGCGCTGCACGAGGCGAACGACCACGTGCGCGTGCTGGGCGTCGCGCTGCAGTATCGCGATCCGGCGTACGTCGGGCAGTTCGCCGAGCAATTGCTGGTGCCCTACCCCGTGATTCTCGGCGACGCCGCGTCGGCGGCGCAGGTCGGCAGCGTGCGCGGATTGCCCACCACCTTCCTGTACGACCCATGCGGCAGGATCGTGGCGCGGCAGGTGGGCGCGGTGACGCGCAAGGACATCGAGCAGTTCATACACGAGCGCAGCGCAAAGGAGCAGAAGGCATGCTGAGAGGCGCCATCCTGGCCGTGCTGGCCCTGGTCGCCGGCCCGGTGCTGGCGGAGGTGCGGCCGGTCGACCAGTTCTTCGATCCCAAGTTCGGCGACTTCAAGAGCGAGCTCGCCACGGCCAAGCAGCAGGGCAAGAAGGGCATCCTGATCATGTTCGAGCTCGACGACTGCCCGTTCTGCCATCGCATGAAGCAGACCGTGCTCAACCAGGCCGAGGTGCAGGACTACTTCCGCAAGCACTTCCTGATCTTCACGGTCGACGTCAAGGGCGACACCGGCGTCGTCGACTTCCAGGGCAAGGAAACCACCGAAAAGGCGTTCGCGTTCGATCATCGCGTGCGGGCGACGCCGGTGTTCGGCTTCTTCGATCTCGACGGCAAGATGGCCTACCGGTTCACCGGCGCCACGCGCGACGCCAACGAGTTTCTCCAGCTCGGCCGTTTCATCGTCGATGGCGCCTACAAGCAGCCGGGCATGAGCTTCGCCAAGTACAAGCAGCAGGCCGGGCAATGACGTCGGGCCGCCTGGCGGCGGCGCTGGCCGCGGCCGCCCTCGTCGCGGGCGGAGCGCACGCGCAGAAGGCCGGCCCGCTCACGCTGGAGCAGGCGCTGGCGGCCGCCGACG
>CAZGTK010000648.1:0-1527 GCA_964528415.1 uncultured Burkholderiales bacterium
CAGGACCTGCGCTACGGCGAGAACCCGCACCAGGGCGCCGCGTTCTATCGCGAGCTCAGCGTGCCCGCCGGCGCGCTGGCGGGCTACCGCCAGATTCAGGGCAAGGAGCTCTCCTACAACAACATCGCCGACGCCGACGCCGCGTGGGAATGCGTCAAGACCTTCGACGAGCCCGCTTGCGTCATCATCAAGCACGCGAATCCGTGCGGCGCGGCGGTCGGCCGCGGGCCGCTGGAGGCCTACCGGCGCGCGTTCACCACGGATCCAACGTCCGCTTTCGGCGGCATCATCGCCTTCAACCGCGCGCTCACGCGGGACGCGGCCGAGGCGGTGGTGCAGCAGTTCGTCGAGGTCGTGATCGCGCCGGCGATCGACGCCGACGCGGTCGCGGTCTTCGCCGACAAGGAGAATATCCGGCTGCTGCAAGTTCCGGCGGGCGCGGCCCGCGATTCGCTCGACCTCAAGCGGATTGGCGGGGGCCTGCTGGCGCAGTCGCCCGACGCGCTCAACGTGACGGCCGGCCAGCTGCGCACCGTCACCGAGCGCCAGCCCAGCGAACAGCAGCTCAAGGACCTGCTGTTCGCGTGGCGCGTGGCGAAGTACGTCAAGTCCAACGCCATCGTGTTCTGCGGCGGCGGCCAGACGCTGGGCGTCGGCGCCGGCCAGATGAGCCGCGTGGACAGCGCGCGCATCGCATCGATCAAGGCGAAGAATGCCGGCCTCGAGCTGAAGGGCTCGGTGGTGGCCTCCGACGCCTTCTTCCCGTTCCGCGACGGGCTCGACGTGGTGGCGGACGCCGGCGCGGTGGCGGTGATCCAGCCCGGCGGCAGCCTGCGCGACGAGGAGGTGATCGCCGCGGCCAACGAGCGCGGCATCGTCATGCTGTTCACCGGCGTGCGCCACTTCCGGCATTGAGGCCGCGGGTCGTCGCCGGCGGAGAGCGGTGCCGCCGATTCCGGAGGCAGGGCAGGATCGTCTCGCCGCAGAGGACGCTGGGAGCGCAGAGGAAACCAACGCATGGTCGAAACACTTTTTGAGACGGTTCACCGCGGCCTCGGCCCCGTCCGCGGTGAAAGCGATTCTTCCCTCCGCCACACCGCCGCGGTGAGCGCCCGGCGATGAAGGTGCTCGTCGTCGGCGGCGGCGGCCGCGAGCACGCCCTGGCGTGGAAGCTCGCGCAATCGCCGCGCAATACCAAGGTGTTCGTCGCCCCCGGCAACGCCGGCACGGCGACCGAGGAGGGCGTCGAGAACGTCGCGCTCGGCGCGGTTCCGGACCTGGTCGCCTTCGCCGAGAAGGAGGGCATCGGCCTCACGGTGGTCGGGCCCGAGGCGCCGCTCGCCGCCGGCATCGTCGACGCCTTCAAGGCGGCCGGGCTGCGCATCTTCGGACCGACCCGGCGGGCGGCGCAGCTCGAGAGCTCCAAGGACTTCGCCAAGAGCTTCATGGTGCGGCACAAGATCCCCACCGCGGGCCACCAGACCTTCACCGATGCCGCCGCGGCGCACGCCTACCTCGATCGGCACG
>CAZGTK010000649.1:0-1512 GCA_964528415.1 uncultured Burkholderiales bacterium
CGGTGCGCGCGTACTCGCCGCTGTACACGCGCAGTTCCTTCTCTGTCAGCCAGCGGCACCGCGCGATCGCCTCGGGCGAAGGCATCTCCGGGGCCACCGTCGCGGCCATGGTCGCGTCGCGGTCCATGACGTAGTAGGTCGGCAGCTGCGCGAGCTCCGCCGCCGTCCAGGCCGCGAGCCGGTGCGGGCGGTTGCCGGGCCAGTCCGCGCTCTTGTGGTGGTAGTACGCGCGCAGGAACGCGTGCACGCCCTGCGGGCAGCGCCACATGTCGGCGTTCGCCTCCCGCGTCGAGTAGTACCACTGGTAGTGCTTGCGCGGCCGCGGCAGCGCGGCGAGCTCGTCGTGGATCGTCCGCGCGGGCGGCGCGGGTGCCGGGCGATCGGCGGTGCCGACGGGGAGAGCCGGCGGCCCGCCGAACGGCGCGCTCATGAGCACGACCGCGCGAAACACGTCGGGACGCGCGAGCGCGCAATACGCCGCGGCGGGCGCGCCGAAGTCGTGGCCGATCACCGCGTCGACCGCGCGATAGCCGAACGCCGCGACGAGCGCCAGCGCGTCGCGCGCGATGCGCAGCAGGCCGAACGCGGCAACGTCGCCGTCGTAGTCGTCGTCCCAGCCAGTCGTGCGCCCGTAGCCGCGCTGGTCGGGCGCGAGCACGTGGAAGCCCGCCGCGGCGAGCGGCGGCATCACCTTGCGCCAGCTGTACGCGAGCTCCGGAAAGCCGTGGAGCAGCAGGACGCACGGCCGGCCGGGCGTCTCGAACCCCGCTTCCAGGACGTGCATGCGCAGCCCGTTCACGTCGGCCACGAAGCGCGAGCGCACGCCGGGCGGGAGCCGGCCGTCGGGGTAAGGTTCGAGCGCGCGCATGGGCGCGCCGATTGTCGTCGATCCGCCGCGCGCCGGTAAACGCCGCAGCGTCGCCCGCGTTAGGAGAGGAGCCTCATGCGCCGCCTTCTCGCCCTCCTGCTGCTCGCCGCCGGCGGCGTGCACGCCGCGTCCGTCGAGACGCGCGCCGTCGCGCTCGACGGCCAGGCGACCGTGGTGGACCTCTACCTGCCCGATGCCGCGCCGCCGCGCGGGCTCGCCGTCATCGCCCACGGCTTCACCCGGTCGCGCGCCCGCCACGGCGTGCTCGCGGGCCGGCTCGCCGACGAGGGGTTCGCCGTGGCGGTTCCCGACCTCCCGCACTGGCTCCGGCACGCGGCGAACGCCGACGCGATCGTCGCGCTCGTGAAGGCGATCGAGCCCGAGCACGGGCTCGACCGGCGACCGGTCGTGCTGATCGGCACCTCCGCCGGCGGGCTCGCGTCGCTGCTCGCGACCGACCGCGTGCCGCGGCTCGCGCTGTGGATCGGCCTCGATCCGGTCGACACGCTCGGCCTCTCCGAAGGCGCGGCGCGGCGCCTGCAGGCGCCGGCGCTGGTGCTGCGCGCGCCGAGCGGCGCGTGCAACGTCGGCGGAACCGCGCGGCGCATCGCCGGCTGGCTGCCGCACGCGCGCGTCGCGCGCGT
>CAZGTK010000650.1:0-1512 GCA_964528415.1 uncultured Burkholderiales bacterium
CTTCCGCCCGGTACGCGGGGACGACGATGGTCACGGAGCCGAGCCGGTGGATGTTGGCGCTCACGCGGGGGTTTCCTCGACGCGAGAGCGTATCGGCGCGCGCCGCCGTGGGAATCCAGACGCCGATCTGGTAGTCTTCCCGCGTTCCGCGAGGAACGCCCCTTCCCCGGGGGCTTCGGAAGACGGTCGATGTTCCTCGTGGGCCACCACCCGCAGACTTCGGAGACGCCGCGGCCATGAGCGACGCCAAGCCCCCTCTCGAACCACGCGAACCGATCCACCGCCCGGAGATGCAGGAGGCGGTCCAGCGGGCGTTGGCCACTGACCCGATGCGCCCGTGGCTGCTCGGTCACCCCAAGGGACTCTTCGTCCTCTTCTTCGTCGAGATGTGGGAGCGGTTCTCCTACTACGGCATGCGCGCGTTGCTGGTGCTCTACTTGATCCAGAGCATCACGCCCGAGCCGAGCCCGGGCCTCTTCGAGGACCAGATCGTCAACCCCGGGCGCGGGTGGACCGAACCGTCCGCCTACCTGCTCTACGGCTGGTACACGGGCCTCGCGTACCTGCTGCCGATCTTCGGCGGTTTCCTCGCCGACAAGATCCTCGGCACCCATCGATCGATGTTGCTGGGCGGCATCACCATCGCAATAGGCCACGTCGTGCTGGCCGTGTCCGGCATGGGCCAGTTCGAACACAGCAACGCGGGCATGGCGCTCTTCATCGCCGGCCTTGCGGTGATCATCCTCGGCACGGGCTACTTCAAGCCCACGGTGTCCGTGATGGTCGGCCAGCTCTATCCGCCCGGCGATGCGCGCCGAGACGGCGGATTCTCGATCTTCTACATGGGCATCAACCTGGGCGCGTTCATCTGCGCGTTCGTGTGTGGCACGCTCGGCGAGCAGGTCGGCTGGCACTGGGGCTTCGGCGCCGCGGCGGTCGGCATGATCGCGGGCCTCATCATGTACGTCGCTTTCAAGCCGCTCGCGCTCAAGGGCGTCGGCGATCCACCGCCCGGCAAGCCGAACCTGGTCGTGCCGCTGCTGATCGGCACGCTGGCGCTGGCCGCAGTCGTCGGCTGGTTCTTCTATATCGGCGGCTTTACGCACATCGGAAATGCCTTCTCGGCGATGCTGAGCCATTCGATCGGCGGTCCGCTCATCAAGTTCGGCCTGCCTCTGGCGGTCATCGCGTTCGTCGCGTGGTTCACGGCCATCCAGGCGCCGGGCGACAAGGGTCCAGTGTTCTGCATCTTCATCTTCATCCTGTTCAACGCCTTCTTCTGGCTCGCGTTCGAGCAGGCCGGATCGACGCTGAACGTGTTCGCGCTCGAGAGCACGGATCGCGTCATCCGCGGCTGGGAGATGCCCGCATCGTGGTTCCAATCGTTCAACGCCGGCTTCATCATTCTGTTCGCGCCGATCTTCGCGTGGATGTGGGGATGGCTCGGCCGTCGGCGGCTCAATCCGAACCAGCCGATCAAGATCTCGCTGGGCCTGATCCTGCTGGGCCTGG